>JBCNVJ010000188.1:0-4187 GCA_039630255.1 Fervidobacterium sp.
ATCTTACTGGTATATTTACTATCTCCAATTCTTCGTATGAATTTTTGAGAATATGCTTATCTTGCCTTCTTCTTGGATCTTTCAAACGGGCTTTATTTATGTTTAATAAATCCACATCAACAACTAACAAATCTTCTTCAAATTGCTTTGCCCTACCTATTATCTCTCCTTTCTCACTCACAACCAAACTTGCACCGTCAAAAACAAGTTCATCCTGTCCACCTGTACAATTCACATATGCAACAACGGAAAGATTATCATTTGCTCTAACAGAAAGCATACGTTCCCTCCAAGCAAGCTTACCCATATAAAATGGTGATGCGGAAAGATTAAGTATAATCTGTGCATCGCCAACTAATGATTCCAATCTTGCTGGTCCGCCTGGATACCATATATCTTCACAAATTGTCACACCTATACGTACTCCACACAGGTTTACAACAAGCCCCTTACTACCCTTTTGAAAATATCTCATCTCATCAAAAACACCATAATTTGGTAAATAGTTCTTCCTGTACACCGCATGTACCTTGCCACCGCTTATCACCGCCGCTGCGTTATAAATATCACTATCTTCATCTACAAACCCAACTAAAACTACAGTTGTGTCAGGTACTTGTGCAGCAATTTCTTCAACTGCACGAATATTCTCAGTAATAAAATGTGGTTTGAAGAGAAGATCTTCAGGTGGATAACCAGGAATCGAAAGTTCTGGAAACATTATTACATCCGCATTATACTTCAGCGCATTTTTGATATAACTTAAAATTTTATTTTTATTACCCTCAATATCTCCAACAGTTGGATTTATCTGTGCAAGAGCCAGTCTAATTTTTCTCATATTTTCTTCCTCCTTGCAGATTTCAGAATTTTCAGCTTTTCTTTTATTTGTCCAAACGAAAGCATAAAAGGTAACATCGTAAGTGTGAGAATTGTAGCTGTTGTTATACCAAGCGAAACGAGAATAGAAATTCTTTTGAAAAGTGCCAATTCACCACCAAAGAGCAAAGTCAGAAATCCACCAACAATTCCCAATGCATTTCCTACAATTGCAGGTCCAACATTCTTGACAGAAGTTAGAATATTATTGCTTTTATTATAATCATGTCCTATATGTATTGAGTAGTCAATGGCTAAACCTATAATTATACTCGATGTTAGCGCGGTAGAAATTTCAAGTTTCATCCTGAACAAAGACATGTACACAAAGTTAAGTACAGTTGCAAAAACAACGGGCAAAACAAGTTTCAAACTTTCCAAGAAATCTCTGAAAACTACCAAGATAGTCATAAATACGATTATAAGGGCGGCAACCAAACTTTGAATTTGACTAATAAGTATATTATCATTTACTGCTTTCCAAATAAATGGTGCCCCAGCTAAGTAATAGTTATAACTATATTGTTTCAGCACCTCGCTTATGAGTTGAGAAACTTTTTCAAGATTTTCGTTACCTTCTGTCGTTAAATTAACAGACAGTCTTATTGTCCTACCGTCTGCAATGTAATGTTTCAGCATTGGTTGAGTTCTCGAAGCCAAAACAAGTACAGTGACAGGCACGTTTCTTGGAAAATCGATACTTGATATATATTTTGACTTAGAAAGTTCAGAGATTATTTTATCAAGATTGTAATTGTCAAATGGTAAGAATACACCTGTCTTTTTCTCAAGGACAATGTATATACTATCTCTCATTTTAAATTTTTCTTCCAAAATCTTGTATCCTCTATTTATATCTGAATTTTTTGCAAAATAATCCGTGCTTGTAAGACCTACTTTTATCTTAGGAATTAGAAAGAATGAAGAAAAAACCAATATTACGGTTAATGCTAAAATAAATATCGCGACCTTATGACCAAAATAACGTATTCCGAAAGTCTTTGGCATTCGTTTTGATTTAACTTTTGCAAAATGTAATAGCTCATGTCCAACTGTTATAGTCAGTACAAAATCAATCAACAATCCAATCGATACAAGGATACCAAATTCTCTGAAAGCAGGTATTTTTACAAATACAAACGACATAAATCCGATAGCCGTGGTGAGCATAGATAAAAATATTGGAACGCTAATATGTTTTCTCACATCGTCACTTCTAAACGTTGCATTGTAATAATGTAGCGGATAAGCAGAACCTATTATTATCAAAAATGATGGTACCATTGCAGTAAGTATATTAACAACACCACCAACTGAAAAGTAAATAGCATAAGTGTAAATTGACGCTAATATTGGTATGAACAAAGACACAATCGCCGCTCTAATACATTGAGTTTGATAAAAAAATATGAGTAATATAACAAAAAACATAGCAGCTGGGTAGAAAAACATAGATCTTCTTAGTTCGTCAAATAATTTATTATTTACTGATGCTTCGGAAAGTACTACTACAGGCTCATTCTTTAGCTTTGCTGTAATTTTTCTCACGATTGGTTCAACTTGTCCATTAACAGCAACTATTGCAAGTAGCATTGCATAGTAGCCGTCTTCAGAAACAAAAGTTTTCATGTATTCAGGTAACTGCGACAGTTTTAGAGAGTCATTTTCAATATACACATCCGCACCTGGGTAGTTGAGTATCGATATCACTACCTTTACATTCTCTAATCTTTCTATCTTTGATTGAAGTCTTCTAAGCTCTTTGAGTGAACCCTGAATACTTAATGGTACTTTTGATTTGTAAATAATTGATATATTTTCCTTATCACCAAATTTCAAAGACATACGGATCATATTCTGAACCGCCGGATCATCAATTTCCGTTATAGGTCTACCAGGTTTATAACCCGGCAAAAATGTCTCTATCCTTGTTTCTATCCTTGCATAATCTAAAATCAATATGATTGATAACATCAATAACAAACTTGATATTATAGTGAACTTGAAACTTTCAAGAAATTGTATAGTTTGTTTAAGCACTTAGAACTCCCCCTAAATATAGATCATCTTTCTCGTCATTCCACCATCAACGATAAAGCATTGACCAGTTATAAATCCACTTTTCGAATCATCAATGAGAAACTCCACAATATTAACTACATCATCTATTTTTCCAGCCCTTCCAACCAAATGCTGCTTATGTTCCTTATCTGAAATCTCTTCATCATAATGCAATATCCAACCTGGGCAAATAGCATTCACCCTTATCCTCGGTCCTAAGGAATTTGCAAGTGCATGGGTTAATCCAATAATTCCCGCTTTCGAAGAACTATAAGCCTCATTACCTGGTTCAGACATAAATGCACGTGTTGATGAAATATTAACTATCGTACCATTCCCTGGATTCTCAAGTATAAGAGGAACACCAAATCTTGCCATCAAGAAGTAACCTGTCAGGTTTACTTCTATAACCCTCCTCCATTCAGATACAGTCAAACTAAGAAAATCTTTGAAACCACCTATAGCAGCATTATTAACTATCGCATCAAGCCGACCAAATTCTTCCTTTATTTTCAAATAAAATTCACTAACCGCATACTCATCGGAAACATCACCATGGTAAAGAAGCACGTTTTTCGCCTTTGGAAAATCCTCAAGTAATTTTTTATTAAAATCTATTATCGCTACATTCCAATTCAAACTAAGAAAATGCAAAGCAATCCCTTTTCCTATATTACTTCCACCACCACTTATCGCAATAACCCTTTCCATATAAATCACCTCACATAAAAACCCAAATAATTCACAAACAAATCAATCATCCAAAATCCATGTGCTGCTATTGTAATTATATACCAAACACAAAAAACTCATCAAAAGCAACTATTAACTTTTCTTGACATTTTAATTTACAATCCTTTCTAAATCACAAAAGTCCTCTCAACAAACATTAGATTATAATAAAAAACAAATCATGACAGCTCATACATCAAACACCACACTATTAAACTTTTTCAAATACATACCAAGATATGATATAATTCATATTAGACTTTTATCTTAAACTTGGATAGAGGGGGTTATATGAAAACATTAGCAATCATATTAATTTTCCTTACCTTAGTAACCACCATTTTTTCGGCAGTTATAGTCACTACAACAGGACGCATCACAGCAGAAGTTGTCTCTATCGATAAAACCGGAATTACTATCAGAGCTAAACTTGGGACCGCTGTATTCAAACCACAAGATGTCAAATACGTACTTATGGATGAAACAAGAACAGATCTCGAAGGTAGTGTGGGAAT
>JBCNVJ010000189.1:0-5014 GCA_039630255.1 Fervidobacterium sp.
CTTATTAAACGTGAAGGGAGGATTCAGTATGTCAAGCTACAAAGTAAAAATTTACACAACACCAACATGTCCATGGTGCAGAAGAGCTAAGGAATATTTCAGACAACTTGGTATTTCATTTACCGAGGTAGACGTTTCCAAAGACAGAAAAGGTGCGGAAGAAATGGTTAGAAAGTCTGGACAAATGGGAGTTCCTGTTATAGAAATTGGAAATCAAATAATCGTTGGATTTGACAAGGCAAGAATTGATAGAATACTTGGGTTAAGCTAAAACAATCATTGCGGTTAACGGTTATATTAATGATGACACCGTTAACCGCTTATTTTTTTCAAAATAGAGGAGGGATATATATCAGATTTAATTGTCCGATACTCAGATTCTTTTCAAAACTTTTCATGAAAAAATTTAAGATATCAGTTATTAGAAATAAAAAATAAAAAGAGGTGAATGCTATGTTTAAAAAACTTATTTATGTTTTCATATTCATGGTTGTGCATGTTATTTTCGGTTTCGAGTTTTTGTACACTGACTTAGGAACTGCTCACAACGTTTCCAAAATAGAAGACAAGCTATTAATAATTGTATTCTCCTCTCCAAATTGTTATTACTGCAAGCTTTTTGAAAAAGAGGTATTAACAAACAAATCGGTACAAGAATTCCTTAGAGGAAACTACACCATAGTGAAAATCGAGCCATCAATTCAACATTTATGGGTAGATCATACACAAATAACGAACTATTTGGAGCTTTCGGAATAAGGGGAACACCAACATTTGTCTTTTTAAAAGGTTCAGGAGTAGTGACACAAGTGCCTGGGTATATGCCACCGGAGGACTTCCTGAAAGCATTAAAATATTTGATAAGAGTCACAGAAGATAAGTATAAAGAATCTTTTGAAGTCTATTCAAAGAAAAATGATGATTTAAAAGGTAAACCGAAAATAGTAAATGTTACAAAAGAGGATGCGAACTATATTTTAAAAAACGACAAAAACGCTGAAAAAGTGGATTCTTTGCCAAAAACTATCGACATATACAAAGTATACATTACATTTAACCTAGAAATTGCTCAAACACTTAACGAAACAGGAGTAATACGTACTTTGTTGGTTAAATAAAACTAATCAGGGGTGATTCAATGGTTTCATTAGGTCCAGCAGACGTATCAATTTGGATTGCACTGGTATCTGGAATTCTTTCTTTTTTCAGTCCCTGTGTTTTGCCCTTGATTCCAGGTTTTCTTGGAATAATTCTTGGTGGTAATAAAAAATTGCAAAAACTCGTTGGCTTTTTCGCAGGTTTCACAGTAATGTTTACAATACTTGGTGCTTTTTCTGGTTTGCTTGGTGGTTTTCTGGCTAAATTTGGTAACATAATAGAAAAGATGATTGGAATTGCAATTATCGTATTTGGAATTCTTTATGGGATGGAAATACAATTATTCAAAGCTAAGGCTATCAATGTATGGAAGTTCAGAAGTTCAGGTTTTGTTGGGGGATTAATTTTAGGAATAGCTATAGGGTTTGTTTGGATACCATGTAGCAGCCCTGTACTTGCATCGGTTTTGCTTATAGCAGCACAAAAAAATATGATCAAGGGAATGATTCTTTTATTTGTATATTCCTTAGGAATATCAATACCACTTCTAACAATCGGTACGATTGTTTCAAAAGCACTAAGCAAAGGTTTTGGCAGACCAAGCTGGGAGAAATGGACGAAAATTGCAGGTAGCGGATTTATAGTACTTTTGGGAATACTTGTGACTCTTGGAAAAATGAAAGTTTAAACATTTTAATAAAACTTTTTTCGGAGGTGCAACGATATGCCAACAGCACGCATGGATTATTATTCAGGTATGTTATTTTATAGTAAAACACTCTCTGGACATGACTTAATAATCGATGCTGAGCCATCGTTTGGAGGAAAGGATGCTGGATTGCGCCCAAAGGAGTTACTACTTTATTCGCTTATGGGATGTACTGGGATGGATGTGGTTTCCTTATTAAAGAAAATGAAGGTAATCGATAACTTGGAAAACTTTAGAATGGAGATTGATTACGAACAATCACAAGAACACCCAAAAGTTTACACAAAGCTCCATCTAAAATACATATTCAAATTTAAAGGAGAACCACCGAAAGAGCAGGTTGAAAAAGCAATTGGACTTTCCCAAGATAAATATTGTGGAGTCTCTGCTATGCTGAAAAAAGCAATACCAAACTTCACATGGGAAATATTGTATGAATGGAACCTGCAGTAACATCACCACCCGTACCAACTGGCCTTTTTTATCCAAAAGCTTAAGGTTATAATTTTAATAATATCAAGGGGGGATAATATGTATAGAAGCTTAGAAACAGAAGCCATAAGATTAAGTAGACTACTCGGGGAATTACTGCCGTTTTCTATAGTTAGGAAATTTGAATTCCAGGGTTGGAAACTAAGAAACAGCAAAATTGATTTTCCGTATAACTGGAAGGACGAAAAAGCTCCTGTCACATTCACAAACGAATTTTGCACAATTTCGCACGATAAAGAAAGTGTTTACCTAAGAGGTTGGTTTGGTGGCGAGAGCTTAGTATTGATTGACGGTAAACCTTATGGTGAAATCAACGCTTTCCACAAAGAAGTTAACCTAACCGTCTATTGCGATGGAAAGAAACATCTTATAGAAATCCAAACTGTACCGCGAGGTTTGTTTGGAAACAAGGAAGATAGTGTGTTCAAATTTTGCGATATTGTTTCTTACGATGAAGATATAAGAGAAGTTATTGTATTCACAAAAAACGCAATAGATGTTATCAAAGAAAGTAAAAACAAGCACCTTTGCAAAGCACTTGTAGAAATCACTGATAAATTCTTATCTTCTATCCACCTTCCTCGAAACACAGAGACATACGTTAAAACAATAATTGAAAATCCAACAATATTTGCCCAGGTAACATCCACTTGGTCTTATCCAGACTTCCCAACGTACGAAATTACCTACAGTTTGGAAATAAAAAATGAGATAATATCAAAATTTGAAAAGTATAGAAATGAGATTTCAAAGTTACATAAAATCTTTCCTAAGGTTGGAAAAGCGTACGTTGGTGGTCATGCACATATTGATTACGCGTGGCTATGGCCTGTAGAAGAAACAAAAAGGAAGATTGTCAGAACGTTTGCAAATGCTGTTCAACTTGCCAAGAAATATAAAAACTTTGTCTACATACAATCCTCAGCTCAAATGTACGAAGACTTAGAAAAATCTTATCCCGAACTCTTTGAAGAAATAAAGTTACTTGTAAACCAAGGAAGCTGGGAAACTGTTGGTGGTATGTGGGTTGAGTCCGATTGTAACATACCAAGCATGGAATCCCTAATAAGACAATTCTACTACGGTCAGAAGTACTTTGAAAACAAGTTTGGAAAAATAAGTAAAGTTGCCTGGCTACCTGATGTTTTTGGTTTTTCTTGGATACTACCACAAATCATGAAACAAGCAGGAATTGAATACTTTGTCACAACAAAACTCACCTGGAATGAAGCAAACGACTTTCCATATGACATTTGCAACTGGAGAGGAATAGATGGAAGTGAAGTTATATACTATAGTTTCAAAAACTTTGAGGATGGATACAACGGAAAAATAAGTGCAAGATCAATAATAAACACCTTTGAGAACTTCCGACAAAAGGAGTTATCAGATAAATTCTATCTCTCGTTTGGATACGGAGATGGTGGTGGTGGTCCAACCGAAGAGATGTGTGAAAATTACACACCCTTGAATGAACTACCAGGTATTCCAACAGTTCAGTACACCAAAGTAGAGAACTTCTTCAAACAACTAATGGAAGATTTGGAAGGAAAGGAAATACCAGTTTGGGACAATGAACTTTACTTAGAACTACACCGAGGAACCTATACATCTCAAAGTCGAATTAAGACACTCCACAAAACTGCAGAAGAAGAATTGAGAGTTACAGAGATACTAAACACCTTGTTAGACGAAAACCACCAAGAAAGAATAGACAAATTATGGAAAATATTATTAAGAAACGAATTTCATGACATATTACCAGGTTCTTCAATAAAAGAAGTCTATGAACATTCGGAAAACGAACTAAAACACGTTATAGACGAATGTATAAACATTCAAAAATCATTTTTTTCTGGAAGTGATAGAATAACGTTATTTAATCCTTCCTCATATGAACAATCGATAATCTTTGAATTCGATAAGAATGTAAGATTAAATACAAAATTTGAAAGTGTGAAAACCTACAAAGGCACTTATCTGTACCATTTGCCTGATGAAAATTTACAAAGTTTATCCCTTAAAACCTTTGAATTTTACACAGTTGAAAATCAAAAAACGGAAAACTTTGAGCCCATGGAACTTTCGGCCAACTATATTATGGAAAACAACAAGTTAAAAGTGCTTGTTTACACAGACGGTAGCATAAACATATTCAGCAAAGAACTTGAAAAATGGGCATTCAACGAAAAAGGTAACATACTAGCACTTTACAAGGATATACCAGCCTACTGGGAAAATTGGGACATAGATTTCAGAACCACGAATTCAATTCAAACCTTATCGGCAACAAAGATAGAGCTGTTAGAAAAAAATTCCCTAAGGGAAGTTATCAGAGCAACATATCAGTTCGAAAAAACAAAAATAGAACAATTATACATATTAGAAGCTGATTCAGATGAACTGAAGATAGAAACGAAAATTGATTGGCACAACAGAAGGTCTTTACTGAAAGCTATTTTTCCAACAAACGTTCTAAGTCGGTCTGCAAAATACGATATAGATGGTGGATACATCGAAAGACCAACTCATAGCAACACCAATTTTGAAAGAGCTAGATTCGAAGTACCTGCGCATCGATGGGTTGATATTTCACAATACGATTTTGGCGTATGCGTGATAAACAACGGAAAATATGGTCACAAAGTTAACGGCTCAACGATAGAAATGTCACTGATAAAAGCAGGTATATATCCCGACTTCTTTGCCGATGAA
>JBCNVJ010000019.1:0-2196 GCA_039630255.1 Fervidobacterium sp.
GTGGTTATATAAATGGCTTTGGTGACATAAACCTTGAAGAAGGTAGGTATGCTGTGTTCGATGGGGTCGATGGTCTGTTTATGGTGTTTAGATATGAAAATATAGAACAAGCGAGAGAAAATTGGAATAAGATTACAAAAAGGGATGGAAATCCATTTAAAATTAAATACGTGAAGATTAATATGCAAAGTTATGGTATTTTTACAATACGGCTTGAAAAAACTGATTTATATGCCTGGTACAAGGATAATTGGTTGGTAATTATAACTGGCGATGGAATTGAAAATTTTGTTAAAGACGTGAACAATATATATAAAACTATCAAAAGATAAGAATTGGTGATAACATGATAGATTACAGAATTATCGGAGTCGATGAAGCAGGTAGAGGGCCTATATTTGGACCAGTGGTTGCTGCAGCGGTTTATTTTGATGATGGAATTTTAATCGAAGGTGTAACAGATAGCAAAAAGTTAAGTGAGGAAAAAAGGGAAGAACTTTACGAGAAATTATTTCTTAGTGCCAAATTTGGTATAGGCATTGCAACAGCCGAAGAAATAGATATGTTTAACATACTTCATGCTACAGAAATTGCCATGAACAGGGCACTTGAAATACTCGCTCAATATATTGAGATAAAAGAAGTCTATGTTGATGGTAGAAATTTAAGACTAAATTTCCCTTGTAAATGTATTGTTAAGGGCGATGAAAAGATATACCAAATTTCGGCAGCCTCCATATTAGCAAAGGTTACAAGAGACAGATTAATGAAAAAATTTGATAAGCAATTTCCACAATATGGTCTTTCGAAAAATAAAGGATATCCTACGATTGAACATATTAAAGCTTTACGTGAGTATGGTCCTACACCGTATCATAGATTGACATTTGATCCGGTTTTTAATATGATAAGTAAAAGTTTGTTAGATAAATGGCTTTCAGAAGGATTGATATCACTTGAAAGACACAAATTGCTTCTTGACTCTATGGAGGTGGACATGTTTGGGAACACACGAACCAAACACTTCAAACGTAAAAGCAAGTAAAAACTTTCATGAATTGAAAAAAAGTATATTAGATAAAGGATTTGTAAGACTTGTCGATATGATGGGAGATGATTATTCAGCAATATTGGCTGCTCGTGTTTCGTATGGACAAGGGTTAAAAACTCCAGAAAGGGATAAGGCGCTCATTATGTATCTTATGGAGCATGGACACGAAACACCATTTGAGCATATTGTTTTTACATTTCATGTAAAGGCACCAATTTTCGTTGCCCGACAATGGTTCAGGCATAGAATAGGTTCATTCAACGAGATTAGTCAAAGATACACGGAAATTAAAGAGGAAGAGTTTTATATACCACTAAACGTACGTGTAAATGTACCGGAAGACAGGCAAAAGGCAGTCGAAGTAAATGACAAAGATTTACTTGAAAGTGTTGTTCGTAAAATGGAAGTTTTATTTGAAGAAAGTTACAAGACTTACAAAGAACTTCTCGAGATCGGAGTTGCACGCGAGCTTGCAAGAATAGTTCTTCCACTTGCTACATATACACAATTTTACTGGACAGTAAATGCACGAAGTTTAATGAATTTCTTAAGTCTAAGAGCTGACTCACATGCGCAGTGGGAAATTCAGCAATATGCATTAGCAATAGCGGAATTTTTCAGAACAACTTGCCCTTGGACTTATGAGGCATTTGTTAAACATTCTTATAGAGGTGATATTTTGTGAAGTTGGGGCAATTACTTGAACTTGTCGAGGGAGAGGTAGTGGTTTCTTGTGATTCGAACTTAGAAGATATAGAAATAGAAAAAGTGGCAGCTTCCGATTTAATGAGCGATGTACTTGCATTATCAGAGCCTGGTTCATTGCTTGTAACGGGGTTGGCAACACCTCAGTGTGTTAGGACTGCCGGTGTGGTTGGTATACCTGTCGTGTTGATTGTTAGAAATAGAGAGATAATGCCAGAGACAAAAAAGGCAGCTGAGATGTCGAATGTTGTACTTTGCGTTACAAAGAAAGGTATGTATGAAGTTTGTGGATTGTTGTACCAGGCTGGTTTAAGTCCTGTTTATGGTCAAACTTGAAATTAGTAATTGATTTGGGAAGTTACAGAGGTGAAGAGAAATGATGATAAACCTTGAACCGCTTTACTCATCTATAGTTGAAAATATAAGAGAACGAATAGCAG
>JBCNVJ010000190.1:0-2614 GCA_039630255.1 Fervidobacterium sp.
CGGAATGATTTCAAAACTCGATCTTAAAGAAGCGACATTGAAAAGACTAATAAGCGATTTTTCAAAATGTTACATTAACACTGGTTTTGGACAATTACTCGATGTTTTGAGCGCAAATAGAATAAGTGCATATGGATTATCAGCAAACATTCCCGAAAAAATAAGTGAATTGAAAACTGCGTATTATACTTTTGTGTATCCAATGTTATTTGGTTACCTTCTAACAGAAAAGGAAGACAACAGCGAGTTAGAAAAAATAATTACAACCGGAAAGCTCGCTGTTATAGCATTTCAATACAAAGACGACATAATAGGTGTATTTGGTGGAGATGCAAAGACTCTAAACGACTTATCTGAAGGAAAATTTACACTTTTGGTTAAGAAAACATATGAATTACTAGGTGATGACAAAAAGGAAATCTTCAAAGAAAAAATATCAAAACCAAACAAGTCCTTGGAAGATTTGGAATTTTTGAAGAATCTAATCGTGACATCTAAAGCTGTTGAGAGTGTCAAGGAATGTATAAATCAACTAAAGGAAGAAAGCATAAAAACTTTGGACTTGCTGAGCATAAAACAACCTGAAAAGGGATATTTGAAAGAACTATTTTCAAAGGCTCTTGAAATTCCAAAAATCGAGTTTTAAAACCGCTAGACAAAAAATATGAGGCTATAAATACCACATAAGTTAGAAACCCAAGAGGTGAAAATATGGCAGATTTTCCACTGCAATATAGGAACCCATCCGCATCTGTAAAGTTAAAAACTAAGAGGGGTTATCCAAGGTTGGGAGCCACACCTGATGAAACAGGTGTTAACTTTGCAATCTTTTCAAGGAATGCCACAAGTGTTACACTTGAGTTATTTCAAAATTACTACGATCTAACACCCTCCCACACTTTTGAACTTGATCCTGTGAAGAATAGAACAGGCGACATATGGCATATATACGTTTATGGTGTAGGACATGGTCAATATTATGGATGGAGAATAGATGGTTCTTATGATCCGATAAATGGCAAACGATTCAATAAAAACAAACTTTTGATAGACCCATATGCAAAGGCAATCACAACGTTCTTTGACTGGGATGATGATGCAGTGTATGGGTATGACAGAAAATCACCATTACAAGATCTTTCATTCTCTACGCTCGATTCTGCAGTTAGTATGGTGCGTTCAATAGTGATCGATGATTCAAAATACGATTGGGAAGATGACAAACAGTTGCATATTCCATGGAACGAAACAATTATCTACGAAATGCACGTTAGACTATTTACTATAAGTCCAACTTCAAATGTAAAATTTCCTGGTACATTCTTAGGCATAATAGAAAAACTTGATCATCTAAAAGAACTCGGTGTTACAACAATAGAATTAATGCCAATTTTTGAGTTTAACCTCTATTCTAACCCAAATATTAACCCGATAACAGGTGAACGACTCAAAGACGTATGGGGATACAATCCTCTCAACTTTTTTTCCGTTACCGGTAACTACTCTGTAGGTCTTAAACTTGGTGAGCAAGTGTTTCTTTTTAAAGATTTTGTGAAAGAACTACACAAAAATAGTTTTGAGGTAATATTAGATGTTGTTTACAATCACACTGGCGAAGGCGGTGAGAAAGGACCTACATTGTGTTTCAGAGGAATTGATAATGAAATATATTACATGCTCAATCCAAAAAACAAACGTTATTATTTGAATTACTCTGGTTGTGGGAATACACTTAACTGTAATCATCCAGTTGTTAAGGAAATGATTATCGATAGTTTAAGATACTGGGCAACAGAAATGCACGTTGATGGTTTCAGGTTTGACCTTGCATCTATACTCGGACGTACTCCTGATGGACGTTGGATTGGTGATCTATCATTATTAAAAGACATCGCTGAAGATCCAATAGTTGGGAAATTAAAATTAATAGCTGAAGGTTGGGATGCTGCAGGTGGGTATCATCTTGGATTATTTCCCGAAGGGTGGGCAGAATGGAATGGAAAGTATAGAGATTGCATTAGAAGATTTGTTAGAGGAGATGATGGCGTAATACAAGAACTAATGTTAAGGATATCCGGAAGTCCGGACTTGTACGCAAATAGAAAACCACATGGAAGTATAAACTTTATAACCTGTCACGATGGTTTTACAATGAGAGACCTTGTATCTTATAACCAAAAACACAATGAAGCAAACGGTGAAAATAACAAAGATGGCAGTGATGAGAATTTCAGCTGCAATTATGGAATAGAAGGAGATACTGATGATCCAAATATTTTGAAACTCAGAAAGCAGCAGATAAAAAATTTCTTTACAATTCTGATGGTATCTCATGGTACACCAATGATACTCATGGGTGATGAAATGTTTAGAACTCAGAAAGGCAATAACAACGCGTACTGTATAGACGATGAAACAACCTGGGTTGATTGGAAATTGAAAGAGCAGCACAGAGATCTATTTGAATTTGTAAAGAAAATAATAAATTTCAGAAAAGAACATCCTGCTTTAAAACGAGAACATTTTTTTGAAAAGCAAGATAAATTCGGTAATACAATAACGGATATAACTTGGCATGGTATAAATCCATTTGAACCAGACACTGGGTACTTCT
>JBCNVJ010000191.1:0-8059 GCA_039630255.1 Fervidobacterium sp.
TTGTCAGTGAATTTTTCAAATTGTTGTGTTTTGCACCTGCTATCCTGATGAACCTTCCGTTACCTTTTCTCCTTTCTTTAGGTGTGTCTATGCGCAATTTACCGGACAAGTACTTACCAGTTAACGAGTCTTCTGACTTTAACAATTCATCAACAGTACCTGAGAATACTATATATCCGCCGTTGACGCCCGCCCCAGGTCCTATATCAATTACATAGTCCGCATTTTTAATAACATCTTCATCGTGTTCAACAACGATTACCGTATTACCAAGGTCTCTTAATTGTTTTAACATGCTTATCAGTTTATCATTATCCCTTTGATGCAATCCTATGGTTGGTTCATCAAGTACGTAAATGACACCAGTCAATCTTGAACCAATTTGAGTTGCCAGTCTTATGCGCTGTGCCTCTCCTCCTGAAAGTGTACGCACATTACGTGACAAAGTGATATAACCTAAGCCAACTTGTTCTAAAAAATCTAATCTTTTTTCTATTTCATTTATCAGTTCATGTATAGCTTCAAATTGTCTTATTGTCAGTGAATTTTTCAAATCTCTAACTAATTGCAATTGTTTTGATATAGGTAAGTCTGTGAAATCGACAATACTAAGTCCATTGATTTTAATGCTCAATGCTTCATGTCTTAACCTCTTGCCCTTACAAGTTTGACAAGTTCTTTCAACGAAGAAATTTTCTACAAGCCATTCTCTTGTTTCTTCAGAAGAGTATTCTTCGTAGCGCTCTTTTACAAGCGTAACTATTCCTTCAAAATATTGTGTACCATAAAGTATTGCATGTTTTACTTCGTCAGGTTGTTGAAAGAAAGATCTTTCTGGAAAACCTCCGTATTCTCTTACAATCCTTTCAATCCTTTTTGGAAGCCAACCATCACTTTTGTGTCCTATTCTTAGACCTTGTGATACAGGTTTATCCTCTTCAAAAAGTGAATCTTCATCAACCTCGAGCTTGAACCCCAAACCGTGACAATCAGGACAAGCACCATATGGACTGTTAAAAGAAAATAATTTCGGAGTAATTTCTGGCATAGAAAAACCACACGATAAACAAGAAAGCTTTTCAGAGTATAGGTGCTCATGTTTTCCATCTTCTGTTCTTACAAGCACAAAACCGTTTCCTTCTTTTAATGCTAGTTCAATTGATTGAAACATTCTGTGCAAATCCGCATCATTTACAGAAAGTCTATCAATAACCAAGTTAACATTATGACGAACGTTCTTATTTAATTCTGGAACTTCTTCAAGTCTGTAAACTCTACCATCCACCTCTATTCTTGTAAAGCCACGATTGATGAACAAATCAAATTCATCTTTAAAAGTACCTTTCTTTTCACGTGCAATAGGAGCAAGTATTAAGATTCTTCCACTGTTAAAATGTTGTCTGATGTGACTTAATATCTCGTCAACACTCATTTTCTGAAGTTTTTTCCCACAACTTGGACAATGTGGTACGCCAATTTGGGCATACAGTACTCTTAAATAATCGTATATTTCCGTAACTGTACCTACAGTAGAACGTGGATTGTGAGATACACTTTTCTGATCAATCGCTATTGATGGGGAGAGACCTTCTATACTCTCAACGTCTGGCTTTTTCAATTCACCTATGAATTGTCTCGCGTATGTTGACAGACTTTCCAAATATCGTCTTTGCCCCTCGATAAAAATCGTATCCATCGCCAAAGAACTCTTTCCAGAACCAGAAAGTCCTGTTATTACTACAAATCTATTTTTGGGTATCTCAATATCGATACCCTTTAATTTATGAACTCTAGCTCCATTTACGAATATTTTGTCATTTTTTTTTTTTTCTAACCCTCCTCAAGAACGCAGCGGAAACAACAAATAAAATTATTATACCAAAAAACAGCGCCTCTACGCTCAAAGCTATTAACTTTCTTCTCACATCGTCCGGCGATAAGTAACCGTATGTTCTCACTTGAAATGGAAAAAACCATGTTATAGCCATTATCGCAAACATAACTACCATGGTTATAAAGGCTGTTCTCAGGGTAGACCATGTATCATCAATATCGTTTCTGAGCTTTTCGACTTTAAAATTCAGTTCTTGAATATCTCTCTCATATCTTTCAATATGCTCATCAAGTTTTTGTAATGACTCGAACAATTTTTTCTCAAGTTCTTCTCTTTCCAAACATTCCACCTCTTTAAATTATACTTTCAACATGGTATGAGCTATATAGAAATAAATTATTATACCTCCAAGGTCTGCTAATGTTGTTATGAGTGGACCAGACATCAAAGCTGGATCTATGTGAAATACTTTGCCTATAAATGGCAACATAGAACCTAAGGTATTTGCAAAAAGTATTATTATTAAAAGAGAAACAGCCGCCGAGAAGTTAACCATTATGTTGTTGGATATCATAAACCCTCTCAAAAATAGCACGCCACCAAGTATACTACCAAGCATCAAACCAATGGATAGTTCCCTAATTAAAACACGCCACCAATCTTTCATTTCTATTTCACCTAAGGCCATACTCCTTATTACCAACGTACTACTTTGTCCTCCAGCATTACCACCAGCATCAACCATCGTGGTCATGAATGCTGCAACGATTGGAATAGCTGTAAGAAACTCTTCAAACCGATGCACAATAAATGCATTTATGCTTTCTAATAACAATAAACCAACAAGCCATGGTAATCTGTTTTTAATGAATACCAATGGAGATGTGTGGAAATACGAAGTCCTTGTTTCGCTCATACCAGCCATTCTATGTATGTCTTCAGTTGCTTCTTCCTCGATTATATCTACTATATCATCGATTATAATAACACCAACAAGTCTCATGTCGTTATCCACAACGGCGATAGCATTCAAGTCATATTTTTTCATAATTTCTGCAACTTCTTCCTGATCTGTTGTTGTCTTAACGTACGGAGGATCTGGTGTAAAAATTTCTTCAACTAAGGTATCAGGTTCTGCAAATATCAAATCTTCTAAACGAACAGTTCCAATGAGTGTTTTATCTTCTTCAACAACGAAGATCGTATAAATAGTTTCAGCATCTTTTCCAAACTTGCGCACTTTTTCTAAAGCCTGTTGAATATTCATTGCCTTTGCAACATAAACAAAGTAAGGTGACATTAGCCTTCCAGCGGAATTTTCTGGATAATTCAAAATTTCTATTGTCTGTTCTCTTTCACTTTTCGGCAAAAATGAGAGAAGCTTAGTCACAACATCGGCAGGCAATTCATCAAGTAGTTCTACACGATCAGCTGGATTCATGTTTCTTATTATAGACTTTATTTCATCATCGGTAAGCATACGCACTAACTCAAATTGTTCATCAGGCTCAAGTTTGGAAAAGACTTCCGCCGCTACGTCTTTGTGTAATAAGCGGAAGATAATAGCTTTTTCCGAAGTTTCAAGTTCCTCTATCATTTCAAAGACGATGTTTGGATCTTGATCTTCCAAAAGAAGCTTGAGTGTTCTGAAATCACCACGTTCGATGAGCTTCCTTACGTCAACTTGGAATCTGACCTTCATTCATAACAAACCTCCCCTTTTAGTTTTTGTGCTTCATGGTGGTTGATTAGATAGACAGCAACTCGGGTACTCCACAGAAAATCACCTCGCTTTACATGAAATTGTACAAAGATAAGGCTTAATAGACATCCAACACACAGAAAAAACAAACTAATCCTGTTTAGTTTATTATACCAAACTTTTCTTAGCTTATGCTACCTCAATTTTTGAATTTTTCGTTAATTATACTTTTACCTTTCATCATTTTTCATTTCCCTTAACTCCCTCATCCAACGTAATGGCATTTCAAAAAATATGATGCAAATATTTTGAACTTTATGATATAATTTATTGATAGACCTTCGGATATCAGAAAATCTTTATACAAACGGAGGGACGTTGAGATGAAGGAGTATAAACCTCAGGAAATTGAAAATAAATGGCAAAAAGTATGGGATGAAAAAGGTGTTTTTAAAACACCGCAATATTCGGAAAAGAAAAAGTACTACGCGCTTGTTATGTTTCCTTATCCTTCTGGTACTCTGCATGTTGGCCATGTAAAAAATTATGTTATTGGAGATATTGTTGCAAGATACAAAAGAATGAAATGTTATAAAGAATTAAATCCGTTCGGTTACGATGCATTCGGTCTTCCTGCAGAAAACGCTGCTATTGCACATAAAATTCACCCAAAAAAGTGGACGCTTGATAATATAAATACAATACGCGGTCAGATTAGAAAAATCGGTATCAGTTACGATTGGGATAGGGAAGTCATAACATGTATGGAAGACTATTACAAATGGACTCAGTGGATTTTTTTAAAATTGTATGAAGCTGGATTAGCTTATAAAAAACCAGGAGCAGTAAATTGGTGTCCAAGTTGTCAAACAGTACTTGCCAACGAACAAGTGAAGGAAGGTAAGTGTGAACGCTGCGGCACAACGGTCACAATGAAGTACCTTGAACAGTGGTATTTCAAAATAACAGATTATGCGGAAAAATTGCTTGAAGGCCTTGACAGACTGCAAGGCTGGCCGGAACATGTGAAGATAATGCAAAGAAATTGGATAGGAAAAAGTATAGGAGCAGAAATTGAATTTCCAGTCGAAGGAATGGATAAAAAGATAAAAATATTCACAACAAGACCTGATACGATTTATGGTGTCACATTTATGGCTATTGCTCCTGAATCACCACTTGTAATGGAACTTGTTACAGAAGAGTGCCGTGAAGAAGTTGAAAATTTCTTAGCAAAGGTTGCTCTTGAGGACAGATTTAAAAGAGCTAGCCTTGAAGCTAAGAAAGAAGGAGTTTTCGTTGGTAGATACGCAATTAATCCATTGACAAGTGAAAAAATCCCTATTTACGTTGCAAATTATATACTTTACGAATATGGTACAGGTGCTATAATGGCTGTCCCTGCACACGATCAAAGGGATTTCGATTTCGCCAAGACGTATAATCTGCCAATCAAACAGGTTATAAGACCTGAAGATGGTGAGTGGAACATACATGAAAAACCCTACGAAGCAGAAGGGATAATGATAAACAGCGGACCATTCGACGGTTTAAAAAGTATTGAAGGCAAGGAAGCAATAACAGAATATATTCAAACGAAAGGTTTTGGTAAAAAAAGTGTTCAATACAAACTTAGAGACTGGCTCATATCAAGACAAAGATACTGGGGTGCACCAATTCCTGTGATTTATTGTGAAAAATGCGGCATAGTACCCGTTCCAGAAAAAGATCTACCAGTGAAATTACCTGAAAACGTAGAGTTTTTACCAACAGGTCAGTCACCACTAACGTTGAGTGAAGAGTTCAAACACTCAATATGTCCAAAATGTGGCAGTCACGCACACAGAGAAGTTGAGACCATGGACACATTCGTAGACAGTTCATGGTACTATTTAAGATACGTGAATCCAAAAGATGATCATAAACCTTTTGACACAAACGATGTAAATTACTGGTTACCAGTTGATCAATACATAGGTGGTGTAGAACATGCTGTGTTGCATTTGCTTTATTCAAGATTTATAACCAAAGTGCTTTATGATCTGGGATATATAAATTTTGATGAACCATTTGAAAATCTTTTTACGCAAGGAATGATTTACAAAGATGGTTGGAAAATGAGTAAGTCGAAAGGAAATGTAGTCTCACCAGACGACATGATTGAAAAGTACGGTGCTGATACACTTAGAATGTATATACTCTTTATGGCCCCACCAGAAAAGGATGCTGAATGGAATGACGCAGGTATAGAAGGTGTGAACAGATTTATAAAAAGGCTGTGGACCAATTTTTATAAAGTTCTTGAAATAATAAAACAAAGCAATGACGATAATACTGAATTTGGAAAAGAAGAGAAAAACCTAAGAAGGAAATTGCATTATATGATTAAGAAAATAAAAGAAGATATAGAAGGTGGATTCAAGTTTAACACAGCAATAGCTGGCTTAATGGAATTTAACAATCAACTAAGCGACTACTTAGAAAGCACAAAGTCACCAAACAAAAAACTTTTGGAAGAGGTGGCCGAGAAACTTGTACTCATACTTTCACCTTTTGCTCCACATATGGCAGAGGAGATGTGGAGCGATCTTGGCAAAAATACGCTGATAGTTGAGGAAAAATGGCCAGATTATGATGCAAATGCCCTCAAAGAAGACGAATTAACTGTTGTGGTACAAGTGAATGGTAAGGTAAGAGGGCGAATAACGATACCTGCAGACTTATCGGAAGAAGACGTGAAAAAAGTTGCCTTAGAGAGCGTTTCAAAAGTCATTGAAGGAAAAAGCATCAACAATATATTCTATGTCAAAGGTAAGCTTGTTAATATAGTAGTTAACTAAGCAATTTATAGCATAATTTTTATAACCAATAACTTTAGAGAGGGGGAAAGTAGATGAAAAGAGTAACAAAGATACTCGTATTATTGAGTTTGTTTTTTGCTGCTCTTTTATTTTCACAGCAAGAGGTCGTCGCGGTAGTCAACGGAAGGAATATCACCATGGATGAATGGAACAGAGAAGCCAACATTCAAAAGCTCTTATTTGACATCCAAAATTCAAACGAAGTATTTTACCAAATTTTGACTACTTCACAAGAAGGTGTAATATTACTAGAAAGATACAAGCTCAAAGTTCTTGACACACTTATAAGAAAGATTGCCTTTGTGCAGTTTGCAGAAAATTTAAAAGTGGCACCAACTGATGTAACCGTCAAAAATGACGTGGAAAACGAAATAAAAAAGATGCTAACCGATCTGAAAATGACAGAAGCACAACTGAACGACTATCTTGTAAAACTTGGAATGGGGCAACTTGAAGATTACAGACAAAGACTATATATGCAGCGTAGATATTCCCTTGCACTTGCAAATGTTTATATGTACTACTTAGATCAAGAAGCAAAAATCCAGTATGAAAAAAACAAAGAAAATTACAATGTTCCAACACAATATGATTTGATCGTTTTTAAGACAAAGGATAAAACAAGTGCTGATAACATAAGACAAGAGCTAATTAGAAACACACCTGTTGACGAAATAGCAAAGAAGTACAATATAAATAACTATATAAACGGATTTGTAAATCAAAACGATACAAGCAAAGTTCCACAAAGCCTCTGGGTGCTAATTACAAACGTATCTAAGGGTACTATTTTACCAGTACAAAACATTGCTGGTGAGTTTTACATAATACGTGTAAG
The DNA here is from genome assembly GCA_039630255.1 of Fervidobacterium sp. Lineage (GTDB taxonomy): Bacteria > Thermotogota > Thermotogae > Thermotogales > Fervidobacteriaceae > Fervidobacterium. Next base: position 7,236 of record JBCNVJ010000191.1, read on the forward strand.
AGATGTAAAATTAGGTGGAGCAAGAACATTTGAAGAAGTTAAAGAAGAGATTAAAAAAGAATTACTGAACGCCAAACAAGATGAAGTGAGGGAAAAGGTTTCTAAGGATTTTGAAGAGTTTTACAAGAAATCAAAGATAGAAATAAGATACAAAAGCCAAATAATAAAGCAGTAACCATTTGTAAGACCGAATGAAAACAATGAACAAAGATACTACTACTTTTGAAGAACGACTAAAAAGAAGAATAAAAATATCTGTTGGAGGAATAATTTTTGTATTTACAGTTGGGACTTTATATTACTGGATTTTCGAAAAGATCCCGTTTTTAGAAGCGTTGTTTTTCACGGGTATAACGATCTCAACGGTAGGATATGGTATTCCCAAGGAACTATCACCGCATGGAAAATTGTTTACATTGTTACTCATATTAGTTGGACTTTCGTTTGTACTGTACAGTATTTCTTATATTACCGCAACAATCGTTGAAGGTGAGCTTGGAAAAGTATTTAAAAACAGGCGTATCGAAAGAAGGGTTTCAAAGATGAAAGATCATGTTATCGTTGTTGGAATAGGCAACATAGGTACACAAGTAATAAAACGGTTGCTTAGATACGAAAGCTATGTTGTTGCTATAGACAAAAATTTAGACGAAGAAACTGCTTTGAGCAGAATTCCAAATGGGAAAGAAAAATTAGTATTAATCACCGGTGACGCAACAAGTGAGGATACACTTATAAAAGCTGGCATAAGTCAAGCAAGGGCATTGATAACTACTTTACCAGACGATGCGTTGAACATATTCGTTGCCTTAACAGCAAAGAAC
>JBCNVJ010000192.1:0-1458 GCA_039630255.1 Fervidobacterium sp.
TAGTTAGAGGTTTACTTGATACTTTCGGAGATATATTTGAGTCATCTATAAAAAGGCATTATAACGTCAAGCATATGGGTAATCTCATGCCAGGACACGGCGGTATGCTTGACAGAGTCGACGGATTACTTTTTATAACCCCTGTTATTTATATCCTTTTGAGTATAACGTACAAGTGATCTGCGGAGGTGTAAATGGATGAAATTTATGACAAGTGAAGAGATCAGGGAAGCTTATCTTAGTTTCTTTGAAACAAAAGGACACAAAAGACTACCAAGCGCGTCTCTTATCCCAGACGATCCTCAACTGATGTTCACGGTCGCGGGAATGGTACCTTTCAAACCAATATTCTGGGGCAAAGTAGAGCCAGTGTACACAAGGGTTACAACATGCCAAAAATGTGTGAGAACAAATGATATAGAAAATGTTGGAAGAACACCCAGGCATCACACTTTCTTTGAAATGCTTGGAAATTTTTCATTTGGCGATTATTTCAAAAAGGAAGCTATACAATGGGCTTGGGAGTTTGTAACAAAAGTATTGCAAATGCCAGAAGAGAAACTTTGGGTTTCTGTTTACGAACACGATGACGAAGCCTACGAAATCTGGAAAAACATCGGGGTTTCTGAAAGAAAGATCGTACGTATGGGAAAAGAAGACAATTTCTGGGGACCAGCAGGTCCAACTGGTCCTTGTGGTCCTTGCTCGGAAATATTTTACGACACAGGAATTCACGTACCTGTACCGGAAGGACAAGATCCTACACCAGCTAATACAGATGGTAGGTACATCGAAATTTGGAATCTTGTTTTCACAGAATTTTACCAGGACGAAGAGGGAAAACTCCATCCACTTCCCAAGAAGAACATAGATACCGGTGCTGGACTTGAGAGAATATCTGCCATGATGCAAGGAGTCTACTGGAATTTTGACACAGATCTTTTTAAACCTATTATCCAAAGAATCGAAAATGTGCTGAATGTATCATACAAATCAGATCAAACAAAAGACATCTCGATAAGAGTTATAGCAGACCATGTAAGAGCGGTAACATTTATGGTAGCAGATGGTGTTTTACCGTCAAATGAAGGTAGAGGGTATGTACTTAGAAGAATTTTAAGAAGAGCATTAAGACATGGAGTACTACTTGGTGCAAAAGAACCATTTTTGTATAAAATCGTTGATAGCGTCGTAAATAAAATGAAGGCAGTCTATCCTGAAATCGCTGAAAAGCAAGGTTTTGTGGAAAATGTAATAAAAAGCGAGGAATTTAAATTTATAAACAACCTATCAAAGGGTTTAGAGATGGTTCAAAAAATTGTACAAAGCGCAGGTAAAATCTCTGCTGAAGATGCATTTAAGCTCTACGACACATATGGATTTCCAATTGATATTCTAAAAGATATAGCAAAAGAAAATAGCTATGAACTCGACGAAGAGGGATTTTACAAACATCTT
>JBCNVJ010000193.1:0-2739 GCA_039630255.1 Fervidobacterium sp.
GTATATGGGAGGTGGGCATTGTAAAAGTAAAATTATCCCAAGAAGTTATTCCTACAGAAATTGGTGATACAAGCGACATAAAAAATAACTTGAGAAAAGAAGAAACAATATTGTGCACAGAAAAGATCGATGTGTTTGCGAATGTTTTGTCTGGATTGTTAATTACAAAATTTAATAATGAATTCTCTATTTTAAAAAATAGAGGATTACTTAGTAAGCTAGTTGCCGCTGATACTTCAAAAGGTTTGTTGTACTTTGAGAAAGAAGGGGTAATACCACTGGACCGTAGTATTGAGATAAACGATAAGATAGTTGCTAATTGGTCTTCGGTGATATACCCTGGACTAAGGAATGTTTACACATGGTTTAGTAATGGTAAGGTCTACAAGATAAAGTTTCAAGAGAAATTTCCTACTTTTGTAAGAATATTAATTAGTTCAAAGATGAACTCAGTAGGTGGTATGATATCGTATTTATTCGAAAGTGTCAGATTTGAGTTTGACGCAGGTTTCAGAATATATGTTTCTGGTCAAGATTTCCCTTTTTACAACCAGGTTTTTGATAGTGAATTTAAAAATGGTTTTTGTGATGTTTACGAAGCAGACGGCTCCATCTTTATAAAAATCAGGACGGATAATTATGAGAATACCTTAGGTCCATTTTCAAAAGACACAAGATTATATTTTAAACCAACTTCTGAAAGTACAAGTTTTATTATAAAAGGGCGAAACAACAAATACAAAGGTTCAATCGAAGTTATCTATGTGAACGGTAAGGGATTTGTTGTTATTAACGATATATCTATCGAAGAATATCTTTGTTCAGTTGTTTCTGGGGAAATGCCGCCATCCTATCACATTGAAGCGTTAAAAGCGCAAGCAATTGCTGCAAGAACTTACACTGTTGAGAAGATACTTTCGGATAGGAGATACTATTCACTTGGTGCCAACTTAGACGATAGTATTAATTTCCAGGTGTACAATACTCAAAAAACTTCGGAAAACGCCATTCGCGCAGTCAAAGAAACGGCAGGACAAATTTTAATGTTCAACGGTAAGCCGGCTGCGACGTTTTATTATGCCGTTTCTGGTGGATTTGCACTTGATCCTGGGGATGTTTTTAATATGAAGCTAAGCTACCTCAGATCTAAACCAATTTCTGTATTTGGCGATGTTCTTGAAATGATAAAGTCTGAGGGAGAAATTGATAACTTTTTGAAAATTTGGGATAAAGATGTTTTGGAAAGTATGGGTTTTGTTGAGGTAAGTAGTGCGTTTTTCGGGTGGAAAGTTGTTTATTCTGTAGATGAAATTGTTCAAAGAATTAATCTTTTGAAAAACCCTGTGGTTACACCAAAAATATCAGTTAAAAATAATAATGAGTCAAATACTCAAAACGATACAAAAGCCACTAATGCAACAACAGAGGCTTCAGCCTTGAGTTTAACAGAATCATCCTTTGTAACAATAGAAGCAATATCGACAGACTCTCGACAAGATGAATACCTACCTATTCAGAAGTTGTATATTTCTAAACGTGGAGCTGGTGGAATTGTACTTGAAGTTAAAATAGAGTTTAATGATAAAGAAATAACGATACTCAAAGATGATGTAAAAAGGTTATTTTCGCCTGCCAATAAGTCTATACAACTTTTCAACAATTCAATCCGTAACGATTTAACATCTTTACCAAGTATGATATTTACAACAGAATTGACAAAAAATACTGATGGAAATGCTCAGATAATCCTTTATGGACGTGGATACGGTCACGGTGTTGGTATGAGCCAAGTAGCTGCAAACAACTTTGCGCGTAAGTACAACTGGGAATACACGAAAATACTTTCGTTTTTTTACGAAGGTACACAGCTCTGGAACATTTTTGAAGGTAAGCACTCAAATTAGCTTTAGAGTTTTCTTTGCATTTCGTATTGTGTGAAGATGTGCTTGAAGCTTAGAAATGTCAAAGCCTTATGAAGTATATCGTCTTCCGGAACACAGACAACGCTTATGAGTTTCGGATTAAGTTGAGTTGTGATGTAATCGACAGCAATTTGACATATTGTGTACCAGTCTTCTACCTTTGCTGACTTTGTAGCAAGGTCGACTATAAAAGCACTGTTGTCTTCGTTTTTTCCCCAAACAAGATAACCTTCTACATTTGGGGTGTGAAACCTAACATAGTTATATCTACCGTTTGCTAAAAGAAGTGTTATTGGTTCCCTTTGCCAATTTACTTTTCTTTGAAGTTGTAATTCGTTGTTCAACGATACTGAATATACATATTTGCAATCAGTTATTATATGAGAGTAATTAATATTTGCCTCATACGGGTTCTCGAGTATAAATGTATGAAGTTCTCGCACTTTTCTAAAACCATTTTTGTCGTAAAATTTAACTGCCCTCTCATCGGAAGCTGCGACTTCAAGGGATATTTGTTCTACATTTTTGAGTTTCAGATGATGAAATGTATGTTTTAAAATCCTTTCTGCTAATCCCTTTCCACGTTCACTTTCAACAACTCCCATAGCATCTATACGTGCCCTTTTTCCTCTGATTGCATTGAGTATAAACCCCACAGATTCATTTTTCTTAATGAAAACAAACGAATCGGCAAAAGATACAGAATTTTCTCTTGCATCCATTTTAAAGTTCAAAACATTCCAATTTATTGGAAGTACATAGTCAGCGAAAATTTTGTTCACTAACTCTACGAAATCAATTAAAGAGTATTCAGACA
>JBCNVJ010000194.1:0-1667 GCA_039630255.1 Fervidobacterium sp.
ATCGACTTTTCTAGTTTATCATTTTTGATAACAGATTTTGGTTTCGAACTTGGATTTTTGAAAAAAGTATTGCATAACTTAAAATTTGTTGTGATATAATACTTACGGAAGGATTTTTAATATTGTGATAACATCCAAAGAAGGGGGGAAAGTTTTTATGCGCAGATTTACCATGTTTTTTTTGTTTTGTGCCTTTTTGCTTTTTTCGTTTGTTAGTTTTGCTCAAAACCCACAAATGACACCACTGTCAAAGCTATATCACGAACTCAAGGCCTTGTTAGAAAAACCTGGTATTGATTTAAACAAGGCACTCAGTGAACTTTTGGAAAAATATGCACCTATTGTTGAACCAATATTGCCTCCAGGGCAGTACGAAGAGTATTCTCTCAGTTTATCAGAGCTTGATAAAGCACTTTTAGATCTCGGCATTTGGATCACAAGGGCAACTGTAGAAATATTTAACCAAGAAGTTGTAGAAGGACCTTTTGAATTAAATTACAACAGAGACACGGGAGAAGCTACAGGGCTTATAACAAAGCTAAAAGCTGGGAAATACAACGTTATCGTTAAGGTTTTTGGAATTATCGATAACAAAGATGAGAGAATAGTTGCTTACGGTAGAAAGGATGCTGTTGAAGTTGTAAGAGACAAAATATCTCTTGCAAACATTCCACTAAAAATAATAATAGGAACAGGGGCTGTACTTGTTAATGCCTTATTAGATTTCCAAAATTCGGAATTTATACCAGGTGAAGTTGTTTTGATAGAACCTGAAAATGGACAACGTGATGTCTTACCCAATGTTACGTTGAAATGGGATTCATTACGAGCCAAGATGTTTGACCTGTATTTTGGAGAAGAAGGGGATTTTACACTTAAGGAAACAAATTATTTTGATAAACAATACACAGTGAAAGATTTGAAACCTGGAACGATATATCAGTGGAAAATAGTTGCCAAAAATGCATTCGGTCAAGTCGAGAGTCCGGTCTTTTCATTTAGAACGGGAGACGCACCCACGACACCGGAAAATCCTGTGCCACACGATGGAGCAAAGAAAGTTTGGGTTGAACCTGTCCTCTTATGGGAATCTGAAAGAGCATCTGAGTTTGACATCTACTTTGGCAAGAACGCCTCTGATTTGTCGCTAACAGGTCTGTCTCTTGAGAATAGGTTTGAGTTACCAAGACTCGAGCTCGGAACGACTTATTACTGGAAAGTCGTTGCGAAGAATGCTTACGGCGAAACAGAGGGACCTGTTTGGTCATTTACAACTGGTGATATACCAACTAAGCCGATTCTTAAAGAGCCTATTGGTGACAAAATCTGGTTGCAACCTACTTTCAAGTGGGAAAGTGAAGAGGCTTACGAGTATGACTTGTACCTTGGTGAAAGATACGATAGCATGGAGTTGATAGCAACGACAACTGAACTGGAATACACATTACCATACAGCCTTCCGATGGATACAACTTACTTTTGGAAAGTCGTTGCTAAAAATGATTTTGGTGAAAGCGTTAGTAACGTAGAGATGTTTAAGACAGGAAAAGCACCAGAATTGGTTGGTGTTGTTCAGCCGTTTGATGGTGAAGAAGATGTGTGGAAATCACCAACACTTGAATGGGAGTTTGAATGCGCAGATAAATACGACGTTTATCTTGGCAAAT
>JBCNVJ010000195.1:0-8821 GCA_039630255.1 Fervidobacterium sp.
CCTTACGAAGTAAAGGTTGACATTGAAAAGGCTGTTGAATGGATGCTCAAGGGTGCTCAACCAAGCGAAACTGTTTCGAAGTTGCTTGGAAAACTTGGGTTGTATGAAAAACTTGAAGCTGCAAAATCTAAAAAGGTATGATATGAGGAGGCATAAACGTGAGAGATTTCCTTGAGTACGTCCTCCGATCTATTGTAAAACATCCAGATGATGTAGTGGTTGTTGAATACGAAGAGGACGGAAAAAAGGTGTTCGATATTTCAGTTCATCCGGATGATGTAGGACAGGTTATTGGAAAAGATGGAAGAACTATTAAATCAATTAAAATATTACTATCAAGTATGTCAGAAGATTCTGAATTTATTCTTAAGGTCTTAAGGTGATTGGCATGAAAAAGATTGAAGATCTTCTAATGGATAAAATTCCGTTCGGAATATTGAGCAATACTCATGGACTTAGTGGTGATATGAAATTGTATATATTTTCCAACATGCCTGAGCTCGTTGGAAAGTTGACAGAGGCGTTGGCCTATAACGAAACTCAAAAGAAAGCTGTTGTTATAAAGTTTGAAAAGGTTAGGAAGGCACAAGGATATTTTATTGTTCATCTCGTTGGTGTTAACACTATCTCAGAAGCAGAAAAGTTAAAAGGGTTTGTGATTTATCTTGATAGAAGCTTTTTCCCAAAATCAAGAGATGGTGAATATTACTTTTTTGAACTTCTGAAGTGTGAAGTTTACGACGAGAGAGAAAATTTAATAGGTGTAATTGAAGACATAATTGAAACAGGTAGTAACGATGTGATTGTTGTGAGAAAAGAAAAGCAAGAGATGCTCATACCCGTTATTGAAAGATATGTGAAAAGGATTGACAAAGAAGGTAAAAAGGTCTATGTAAAAGTGCCGGAGTGGTTGGAGTGAAAATTGGTGTTCTAACCATTTTTCCGGAGTTTGTTAGGGTTATAAAAGAGTACGGAGTCATTGCTCAGGCAGTTGAAAATAAGCTTTTGGAAATTGAAATATTCAATCTCAGAGATTACACTGCAGATAAACATAAGGTTGTTGATGATTATCCATATGGCGGCGGACCAGGAATGGTTATGAAACCCGAGCCATTTTTTAGATTTTTTGAATTTTACATCAAGTCTTACGGCAAGCCATATGTGGTTCTAACTTCACCCCAAGGAACTACATTGACTAACGAAGTCGCGAAAAGGCTTTGTAAGGAGGAAAACATTGTTATTATTTGTGGAAGATACGAAGGAATAGACGAGCGTGTTATGGAGTTTGTTAATGAAGAAATTTCCATAGGTGATTATGTACTAACAGGTGGAGAATTACCAGCAATGGTTATAATGGATGTTATATCCCGGTTTGTCCCGGGTGTAGTTGAGGAAGAGTCCGTTAAGAATGATTCATTTTACAATGACTTGCTCGACCATCCACACTATACAAGACCAAGACAAATTGGAAATTTGAAGGTACCTGAGGTATTGTTGAGTGGTAATCATGAAGAAGTTGAACTGTGGCGCAGGAAAGAGTCACTTAAAAAGACGATGTTGAAAAGACCAGATTTATTTTTAAAACACACAATGGATGATCTGGACAAAAAAGCGCTACTTTTGCTTTTTAAGGAGTTGATGAGAAATGCTTAACAAGATTTATACTGCACTTGTGCATTATCCAGTTCTAGGTAGAGATGGAAGAATAATCACCACTGCTGTGACTAATCTTGATATTCATGACATAGCGAGAAGTTCAAGAACATACAATGTAAAAAAATATTACGTAGTAACGCATTTACCCGCTCAACAAGATATAGTCAAGAAAGTTCTTGGGTATTGGACTGAAGGATTTGGGAAGACGTACAATCCAAACAGATCAGATGCGCTTTCAATAGTTGAGTTAAAATCGTACGTAGAAGAAGTAATACAAGATATCGAAAAAGAAGAAGGTGTAAGACCTATTGTTATGTTCACATCAGCAAAAGTTAGGCCAAATACGATAACCTACGAAGAAGGTAGAAGAATTATTTTAACTGATCCGAGACCTATTTTATTACTATTCGGAACCGGATGGGGAATGCCTAAGGAATTGGAACAGATGTGTGATTATTCTTTAGAACCAGTCAGAGGTAAGAGTGATTTTAATCATCTCTCTGTGAGAGCTGCCGTGGCAATAATTCTTGATAGGCTCATAGGAGAAGATATTTTTGAAAAATAGCTATTTTAGTACAAGAATGACACAAAGGAGGGCATAGATATGAGCATGGATCACATTGTTAGGATTATAGAAAAAACACAGTTGAAAGAGGTTCCGGAGTTCAGGCCAGGAGATACTGTAAGGGTACATGTTAAAGTCAAAGAAGGAGATAAAGAAAGAATTCAGGCATACGAAGGTATAGTTATATCCATAAGAGGTTCAGGTATAAGCAAAACATTTACAGTTAGAAGAATAGCTGCTGGAGGAGTCGGTGTTGAAAGAATATTCCCACTTTATGCGCCTACTATTGATAAAATAGAGGTTGTTAGAAGAGGCAGAGTGAGGAGGGCGAAATTGTATTATCTTAGGAACGTAAAAGGTAAGGTGAAAATCAAGGAGAGAAAGTAAGATGCCCTCAAATGAAAAACGTAAAAAAACATCAAAGTTGGAAAAGGGGAAGAACATACTAAAAGAAACTATAATCACACTCGTATATGCAGTCGTTGCTGCTACGATAATTAGGTTGTATGTGTTTGAGACAATGCTCGTTCCTACTCCCTCAATGGTCCCCACAATAAACGTGGGGGATCGACTTTTTGTTGAAAAGATAACCTATTCAGCACGTGAACCACAAATTGGAGAAATTGTTGTCTTTTATACACCATTTCCTGATGAAAGAGCTCAGCAAATGTTAAGAGCTTTTGATAAGTTCATGGACGCATTTTCTCCAAAAGAGTTCAAAGGTTCTGTGAAGTACGTAAAACGTTTAGTTGGTAAAGAAGGAGATGTGCTAACACTTAAACAGATCGATGGAAAGTGGAAACTTTTTGTGAATGGGGTTATACCCGAACATCTTAAAAATGTAGACTACGAACCTGATGGAATATTCAAATACCCAAAATTATGGGATTATCTTGCTGAAGCGAGTAAGCTGAAAAATAACAAAGAGCAATACAGAGTTTATTTATTTTCACTTGCACAAAAAGAAGGTTCACAACTGGCAAATATTGTATTTAGCATACTTGGTGGGCTTGATCCAATTACTTACGGAATTGATTACAGTGTTTATGTAAAAAGATATTTGGAACCTAAGGGTATAAAATTCTCTGACTATGTTTGGGAAGAAAACGGACAAGTCTATATCAAAATTCCCAAGGGATTTTATTTCTTCATGGGTGATAATGCTCCACAGAGTCTTGATGGAAGGTATTTTGGATTTGTACCAAAACACACTGTAATAGGTCGTCCTATACTTAGGATATGGCCATTTAAGGCATTTGGGCCTGTTCAACCACTTGTAAAATAAAAAAGGGATGGTAAACCATCCCTTTTTTTCTTTATTTTTTTGCTTCTTCGATTATTGAGTTCAAAGCTTTAAAGAAATCCACACCACTTTTTCCAAGTTCTTCAATTTGCTTAGACAATTCTTTATCAGCTAATACTTTTTGCCTGGCTGCTTCAATGGCACCTTCTGGATCAAACACTAAAAGCACGTTTGTGTAAACAAGGTTTCCAACGTATTCTTCCCAGATAACGTAAATGTATGTACCAGAGACTTGAGCTTCTGAAAACATTTCTGTGACTCTTTTGTAGGCACTTATTGCTGTATCTTTAATTTGCTGATTTTTTTCTGAAGTTGAGACTGATTGGAGTTGTCCTTCAACAAGTTGTGCGAACGTCTGTATTTTGGCGTTAAAATATTCTGCAAGTTCTTTGTATGCATTCATTTTTGCTTTATCTCTTGCTCTTACTGTATCTACACCACCTCCTATAGATTCACCTCTGAAGGCTATCAACTTATTTTTCAACTTAAGCTCTTTTACTCTTGACTCGAAAGCATTGTTTACATAAACAATTTTTGCTTCCTTAGATATACTTTGAATCCTAACACCATCAGCCAGGATCCATTGATATTCGTCTTTCGGCATACTTAGAATAAACATGATACTTATTATGGCAAAAACTAATACGATGATTAACCAATTTTGAGAAAAGAAGTCAAACAAACAAACCACCTCTGTATTCAAAAATTAAGTTGCTCACCTAAAAGTATACACCAATTTGAAAACTGATTCCAGAAGGTCCAGACCCACTAATATACAAAGAATACCCTGTGCTACAGTAAATACCAAATTTTGGATTAAATTCGTAAGTTACCAATCCACCAGCAAAAGCTCCGTATATAATTAAACTTGGCTCAAAATTGTTCGGGTCAAACAAGCCAAGGATACTTACTCCACCGTTAATTGAAGCACTTATTCGTCCCATCTCAAGAATTTTCAAATTCACACCAAAATTTAAATAAGCTGGGGTATCAGAGTAAGTAGAAAATAAGAAAGTTCCAAAACCAAGATAAATTGGTAATGGTACATCACTAATTGCATCAGACCAAGCAGTCAGCCCAATTCCGAACATAGAGGAAAACACAGATAAACCCAACCCTGCGTGAATTGGAAGTGTTGGATATTCAATCGCAACATCATATTGATTGGGTCTCTCGCCATACAAAAATTTTGTCACGACGGTTTGTTCGACTTTATTTATCCCCGAAACTCTTACATAACCGATTCCTCTTTCCGTTTCAATTTGAAATATGAAGCCTGTTTTTGCAAGTTTTGGATCAACACCAGCAAGAATGACCGTATCTCCTTGAACAGATTTAACATATGCTTCAAGTTTAAATATATTCCTTAGCTCAATCCAAATGTCAGAAGAAGTTGATCTCAGAGCATTACTTATAGCTTTTTGGGAAGTTTCTTTTGAGCTTCCTAAGGATTGCATGGTTTTCGATGAAAGTAATTCACCGTTTTCGATATTGTACAATTTTATTGTATAGCGTGAGACTGCTTCGTAAGTACTTGTTTTACTACTCCATGCAGCGGATAGTTCTGTTAATGTTAAAAGCAAAGCATATTTTGAACCCCCAAGTTTACCGATTTGAATAGCTTCTGACACACCAAATTCTACCATATTTCGTTCTTTCATAATTTGTTGAAGATCTGATCTTGGAAAAAGTTGGAATCTACCAAGCTCGAGTGCTTGTTCTTCGAGAACGGAAAGTAGATAATCCACTTCATCCATATTCCACCCGGTACCTATTTTTCCAGGTAAGATAACAAGTTTTATTTTCTCAGTGACAGTGATGCCACCTGCTGCAAATATTAACGATAATAATACTGAAAAAATAATTAATACAACACCTTTGCGCATAAATCCCACCTCCATAGGGGGAAACTGGTTTTTACTAACGCGTAACTTGATACGTGTCATCTGATATTTTCTTGATCTTGAGTATGTCAATAGTTTTCATAGAGTTTTCTAATTCGCTTGGGGTTACGTTTGTTTCTATAACTAATCTTGTGTCTACCTTTTCCAAAATCTTGATGCCATCAAATTTTGCGTTGAGATAGTCCATGAGCATAGAACCGTATGCCGCTCTCTCAAGTATAAATATGTATTTGTACGCTTTCTTTATTTCTGCGTTCTCAAAATTAAGCGAATTAACTATCTGCTGTGTGTAATCAAGAAATTTTTGACTACTTACTATTTTTGACACTGCTGCCTGAACTGTTGCACCAGAATTTACGTCCTCAAATTGCGGAGCAGAGAGTATATTACCTGTTATCGTATCTATAACTTGGGTGGTTACAAGTATTCGCACTGAATAGATGTTATAATCATTCAGCCATGTAGATGTTACGTTTGCCTTGGTGTATAACACGTACCTTGCCGCAGAAAGGGCTGATAGTTTTCCAAAAGTTGTAATGTTATAACCAAGTCTTTGTTGTTCTTCTAAGAGTTTTTTTGAAAAATCTTTTGATACTAACTTTATGCCGGAATTGATTAATTTTGATGTTATAGTTGGTTCTATGTATCCAAGAGTATCACCTTCGACTATTAGCAAAGCAAAACCCGTTGGTGCCTTTTTAAGTGCGTCTTTGATGTCTTCTTCAAATCGTCTTTTATCTACCGTACAACTTACAACGGTATAATACAACCCTTGATACTCACCTGTAGCCGTTATTTCATAATCTGTACTGGATATCACTTTATTTATTATGTAATCATCAATTGGTATGTCCAGCAGGTCTCTATCTTGACCTATCAATACTTCTGCTGCTACCTTTCTGACAATCTTTATTAAAGCATCTTTAACAGCCTTTTCGTGTGTCAATTTTTGATCACCAGATGGTTTTGAAGTTCCCCCAGCAATTATTCTTATTATATCTTTATCTTTGTAAGTAACTCTCAAAAAATCGGGGTTGACTAAGATCTTACCAGGTGCCCAGGTGGTGTTAATAATCCCACCAAGACTCAAAGTTATCTTTGAATCGGTACCTTTTATAATACCCGAAAGTACGGCGTTTCCATCTTTTAAGCTTAACAGTTCTTGTCCATCAACTTTGCTGTTTATTACTCTTAACAACGTTACTTGTGGATTATTTGTTTTCACTTGCAATGTTGCTTGTTCTCCTATAATTAGCTCACTTGGTCCAACAATGTCTATTGTGATTTCTTTGAGGAATGGTCTTAAATTTTCTCTATTTATCATTCCATCAGGTAAATCAGAAGCAAGTGTATCGAGCCTGTTTATGAGTTGAGCAATTTCAATAGCGCTTTTGATATCAGAGATTCGTCTTGAATTAATGTCTTTAATTAATGATTCGACTTCATTGTATCTTGATTTAACTTTGCTAATGTAAACAGCTATTTCTTGTGACATGTTTGGTGGGAATTTATACTTTGAAACCATTGGTTCGTATTTATCTAATATTTTTTTTGCTGAAAATGGTAATTTACCATCCATTAAAGTACTGGCAAGTTTCAAAGAAACATACGTTTCAAAAGTCATTTTTGCATTTTCTTCCTCAACATTAGCTTCTACCTTTGCATAGTATCTGCCACCAGTTGTCTTTTTGTCAATAGTTTTATATATAACATCAACAAACTCAAATTGTGATCGGGTTTCAATTGTTTTTTGGTACTCTGTTTGTAATTTCCCCTTAGCTTCGTCACTTATTACAACTTGCATAAATTGATCTTTCAATCGTGTAATAGCTTGAACGTCTACGTAGAGTTGTTCTGAAAGATTTGCAAGGGCGTTTTTCTTAGCAAGTTCCTCTGCTTCAAGTTCTGTTTTTCCGTAAGCTTCTCCAATACCTTTCATGTATTTTACACCAGGTTGAAGCGACTGCTGAACTAGTGGAATTTGTTGCTGTGGACTCTGAGTTTGCGAAGATTGCAACGAAGGTGTTTGTTGAACCTGCTCTGTTATACTCGCAGTAAGAGGTGTACCTCTAATAGCCTCATCGATCACACTATTTAATGCACCAAAAAAATCAATTCCAATACTTCCAAGCTCACTAATTGTTTGGTTTACATCAGGTTGAGTTTGCAAAAATTTTTTGACATCCTCCGGGTCATAAACTAAAAGTACGTGCGTTTTGTAATTGTTGCCTTCTTTAACTCTCCAAACAGCGTAAACGTATGCACCGGATATACGAGCTTGTGCCAGCAATTCGGTAATTCTTTTGTAAGCACTAAGTGAGGCACTTTTCAGTTGTTGCTTATCTGCATTCGTTTGTAAACTTTGAATTTGACCTTCCACAACTTGAGCAAAAGTTGAAATCTTCGCGTTTAGAAGTTCAGCAAGCTGTTGATAAGCACGTATTTTTGCAATTTCTTTGTCTTGTATAGTACCGCTTCCCAAATGTTCGCCTTGGAATGCTATTAATTTGTTTGATTCTTTCAATTTTTTTACAGCAGAAGACTTTGCGATGTTAATTTCTAAGATTTCTGAATTTGCGGGCATTTTCCATACGTTTAGTCCATCTGCTTGAATCCATTGCTCTTTCGGTTGCATAAAGAAAAATAAACCAATGAATCCAACTAAAACTGCCAAGGCTACTAATATAAGTATTGTATTATCCATTACATCACCTCCAAAAGCTCCTTCAAAGAAATAACCCCCTGCATTGTTGCAGGGGGTGATTAAAAAGAACAATTACTTTTGCATTGGCGTTCCCTTTGTGGCTTCCATCATTACATCATTCAAGTTTTTGAAGAAGTCAACACCTTGTTTTCCAAGTTCCTCAACTGTTCTTTGAACTTGCGCATCAAGTTCGACAAGTTTCAATATTGCACCTGGATCATAGACAAGCAAAGAATAAGTGTTAACTATATTCCCCTGCCTAACTCGCCATACAGCAAATACATATGCACCGGAAACTCTACCTTGAGCAAATAATTCACTGACTCTTTTGTAAGCATTAACAGATGCACTAACAATATTTTGTTTATTACCAGAGACTTGGACATTCTGCAGTTGACCTTCAACTAATTGGGCAAACGTACTTACTTTTGCGTTCAAAAATTCTGCTACTTGTTGATATGCTCTTATTTTTGCAACTTCTTGATCTTGCGCCGTACCTGTACCTTGAGCTTCACCTACGAATGCTACAAGTTGATTCTTTTGTTTCAGAGTTTTTACAGCACTTGCTTGTGCTTGGTTTATAAACGTAACTTCTGCATCATTTGGAATCATCCAAATTTTAACACCATCAACTTCAATGTATCTTTCTCGTGGCATAAGTAAGAATATACCACCAACTATTAAAACAG
>JBCNVJ010000196.1:0-8513 GCA_039630255.1 Fervidobacterium sp.
TCCACTCGTAACCAGACATGTAAACAGCATACATCATAGGATAAACAAGTACTGTCAAAACAACAATTAAAGCAGGAAGCACAAAAAACCAAAAGGGGCGACTAGCGCCCCTCATTTTTGCACTAATATCCACTGGCTTTGAGAAGTTCATTCAATTCCTCCTTCATTTTTCTTACAGCATCTTCTGGTTTCATTTTATCTGATATCGCAGCAAGCCAATAATTTCTGATAATTTGAGAAGCTTCGGGATATTTAACAAACCTTGGTCTTGTAACTGCACTTTTCATAGAATCAAATATTGCTTTGAACCATGGTCTGTCTTTGTTAAGGTTTGGATTCAACAACAAGTCACTTCTTGCTGGCATGAATCCTTTGGGTATAAGTTTCTGCCCTGTTTCAAGTGATGCCCACCAATATGCAAATTCAACGGCAGCTGCCTTGTTTGTAGAAGCATTCGGCATAGCTAAAACCCAACATCCTCTTATTGCAGCAGCCTTTGCTGGTCCAGCTGGTGGGGCTGAATATGCAATTTTACCGGCAACCAGCGAAGAATTTATGTCTTCATGTTGTGGAACAAGTGCAGGCCATTGGAACATTGTAAACACTTTTCCTTGGTTAAATGCCGCAATTCTTTCTGAATGTCCCATGTCAAGTGCACCCGGAGGTGCAAATTTAAGTAACTCCTTATAAAAATTAATAGCTTCAACTGCTTTTTTGTCGTCAAGTGTTACAACAACTCTGTTGTTGATTATATCAAGAGGTTTTGTTCCGAAAGATTCGAACATAAAAATTGCTTCTGCTGTTGAACCTTCTGTTTGCTTTGTGAAAGGTGCAAAGCCATAGACACCTCTTGATGCAAAAAATTCAGCCATATCTCTTAACTCTTTGAATGTTTTTGGTATACCTAGTTCGTAACCATACTTTGCTTTGAAATCGTTTTTGTTTTTTGGATCATTTATCAAATCTTTTCTTGTAATCCAAATATAAACATTTGCATTAACAGGCATTCCAACAAAAACTCCCATCCATTGTGCAGCTTCAAAGGCATTTGGGGCAAAGATATTCAAATTCGGCCTTTTAAACACTTTACCACTGCCCCATTCGTTGAACGGGGTCATAAGATGTGCGAGTGCAGGAATAAAAGGTTCATCGATTGTGACAAGATCATAATCAGTTTTATTTTGAGATACACTTACACCTATTTTTTGTAGCAAAGTACCAGATGGAACAAGCTCCAATATAACCTTTATTCCGGTGGCTTTTTCAAATTCAGGTAGCCCCTCTTTCAAAGCTTGAGTCAATGCATCATCCCAAGCAAGGACTTTGAGAGTAGCATTGTACGGTGCGCTTATCAGAATACTTTCTACAAAAAGCAGAGCCAGTAGAAAAACCCACTTCTTCATAACACTCCCCCCTTAAAATGATCTCGTTACCACAGTATGTGGTAACGTTATCACAATTTAAACACATCAGGTAACTTGTAATAAAACCTGCCCAAACATGAAAATCTATCAAAACAATAAACAAATAACTCTTAGATTAATTTTTCTAAAAATATTGTTCTTTTACTTTAATTTTTGAGTTGAAGGTATACTCTGTAATGTAAAAGTAACGTTTAAACTATAAAAAAAACTAATAACAATAATACGAAAGGAGAATTAATTGTGTTATAATAAATTTGAGAGGGGGCATTATTATGCTTAAATTACTAAGAAACAAAACGAGAGTACAAAAGGCAAGAGAAGCATATTTGAACGGTGACTTAGAAACTCACAAAATGTTGCATTCTTCGGAAGAAATAGGAAAAGAACCTTGGCACAAGACCGAGCAAGGTAAATATATTGGACAAGCAGTGTATGGAGCAAGTGATGGTATAGTTACGACTTTTGCAGCGATCTCTGGAGTAGCTGGGGCGAATCTGAGTCCGAAGATTGCTCTTATTGTTGGACTCGCGAATCTTTTTGCTGATGGTATATCGATGGCTATAGGAGATTACCTCTCTGAAAAATCACAGAAGGACTACATAAAAGCAGAGAAAGAGAGAGAACAATGGGAAATTGAAAATATGCCTGAGGCAGAAAGGTACGAAATTAGAGAGATATACAAAAGAAAGGGATTAAATGGCGAGAAATTAAACAACTTAGTTGATGCAATAACAAGCAACAAAGACTTATGGATTGAAACAATGCTTCACGAAGAACTCGGACTTTTCGAAGATGATACATCTCCTCTTAAGAGTGCTCTAGTTACGTTTTTTTCCTTTATAATTGCTGGCTTTATGCCTTTGGTTGCATATGTATTTGCTTCACAATGGTACTTTTTGGTTCAGAATCAATTTCTCATTTCTTGTATCATTACTGGGATAACACTTTTTGTGGTTGGAGCTTTGAGACAAATCGTTACAGGTGTAAAGTGGTTCGTTGGTGGTTTTGAAATGCTAATGATAGGCGGTCTATCAGCATTCGTTGCGTACATCATTGGTTGGTTGCTCAAAACAGTTTTCAATATAGTTGCTTAATGATTCTTATTAATATTTCAAGTTTTTAAAATTTATTTTTTTTGAAGTCTTAACGCAAAGATTTTTTCTTATAATATTTTTTTAAACTGAAAAAGTGGGAGTGAATAAATTGTTTTTTTCAACAGTTGATAAATTGATACTTTTTCCTCTTGTTTTTCTTGCAGGATTAGTTGATTCAATAGCTGGTGGTGGAGGTTTAATCTCACTCCCGGCTTATCTGTTCATAGGTGTGTCCAGTCATTATGCCCTTGGAACAAACAAGCTTTCCTCAACTATTGGTACAATATTTAGCACACTTAGATATGCTAAAAATAAAGCGATTGTTTACCGTGTCGCAGTACCATCTGTTATAGGTGCAATACTTGGTTCGTACTTAGGAGCAAAAGTTGCGTTATTATTTTCTTCCAACACGCTCAAGATAATATTAACTGTACTTATTCCTGTTGCGGCACTCTTTGTTCTAATTGGCAGAAAGAATGAATCTTCCAAGACTAAAATAGGCAAGATAAATATAAATAAAACTTACGTTATTTCTTTTTTCGTTGGTCTGATTATAGGAATGTACGATGGATTTTTTGGACCAGGCACTGGAACTTTTTTAATAATTCTTTATGTGTCTGTGCTGAATTTTGATCATGTTTCCGCATCCGGAACTGCTAAAATAGTTAATTTATCATCAAACATTGGTGCACTTGTGACCTTCATTCTTAACAAAAAAGTAATTTATTCTCTCGGGATACCTGCAGCGATGTTTGGAATATTAGGTAATTGGATTGGTGCAGGACTTGCGCTCAAAAGAGGTTCAGGAATAATAAAGCCAGTAATGCTTGGAGTACTTTCGTTGCTGCTTGTGAAAATATTAAGTGATTTAATAAAATAGTTTTTCGAACAAATTTAGTGTGGGAGGTGAGAATATGTCAGACATGCTTGTTAAGTTGTATGAACTACCTGAATTAAAACCATATATTGATGAACTTTCGAAACAAGGTATAATAATAAAAAGACCTATCGGACCTGAAAAGCATTTCGTAGTAGAGTGGGTGGGAAAAATTTTTGGTAAACACTGGGCAAGTGAGGTAGATATGGCATTTTCTAATAAGCCTGTTTCTTTGTTCTTGGCAATTGACACATTAAATGAGAATCAAATAATCGGATTTGCCTGTTATGATGCCACTGTCCGTGGTTTTTTTGGTCCTACAGGTGTCGATGAAAGTTATAGAGGAAAGGGAATAGGAACAGCCCTCTTACTTGCGTGTTTACATGACATGTACAACGTTGGGTATGCTTATGCAATAATAGGAGACGCTGGTCCAACAGAGTATTACAAAAAAACTGTTAATGCGATAGAAATCGAAAGTTCCAAACCCGGGATTTATAAATTCATGATAAGAAAGGTATAGTTGATTTTTGAGCAAATTTATTTATTCAAGTCCGCTTGAGGTCTTTTCAAAATTGTGTGTAACTCAAAATTAACGATATTTTTTCAAACAAAGACTTTATACACCACTTGACAAAAATAATTTATTTGGTATGATAGGTAACGGTTGCTAACTTCATGGAAAACATGAAGAGTGTAAATGCCCCCATCGTCTAGCGGTCTAGGACACTGGCCTTTCAAGCCAGCGGCACGGGTTCGAATCCCGTTGGGGGCGCCAGTTTTTGAAAATGCGAGTTATTTTACCAAGTGTGGGTGCGTAGCTCAGAGGGAGAGCGTCTGCCTTACGAGCAGAAGGTCGTAGGTTCAAGTCCTGCCGCACCCACCAATAGGAAAAAGAATAAATGGAAACGATCAAATAAAAACATAGGTGGCCAGGTAGCTCAGTTGGTAGAGCAGTGGACTGAAAATCCACGTGTCGACGGTTCGATTCCGTCCCTGGCCACCAGTTTTTTTGTAAATTGACAAAATTTTTACCCTGTTGAATTTGCAAGATTTTCTGGTATAATCTTAATGCAAGAGCTGGATTCTTGAAAACGTAAAAAAGGAGGAAGTGACATGAAAAGAACGTATCAACCTTCTCAAAGAAAAAGAAAAAGAACACACGGATTTTTAGCAAGAAAGTCAACACCAGGTGGAAGAAAAGTTCTAAGAAACAGAAGAAGAACAGGTAGATGGAGATTGACTGTTTGAGAAAGTACTCTTTTAAAAAGAGAGAGCGTCTGAAACTCAGGAGAGATATAACCCTTCTTTTTAAATTTGGTAAGTCTGTACAAAACGAGGATTTTGCTGTTATTTACAGAATAAACGGACTTGATTACAGTAGGATTGCAATCTCTGTCAAAAAGAAGTTTGGTAAAGCGAATCGAAGAAACAAGTTGAGAAGATGGGTCAGGGAATGTTTCAGGATAAATAAAGAAAAAATACCAAAGGGATTCGATTATCTTATCATTGCAAGGAGAAGCTTGTCTGAAAAGTTTGAAAACAGTAACTTTTGGAATATTTGTAGCTCACTATTAAGCATTTTTGAGAGGATTGTTAATGCGGAAAGTAATATTAGTAATTATTAGATTTTACCAACTTTATATTTCTCCACTAAAACCACCAACTTGTCGATTTGAACCTACGTGTTCCACTTACGCCTATCAGGCTGTGGAGCGGTTTGGTGTTTTCAAAGGGTTACTCCTGAGTTTCTGGCGCATCCTTCGCTGTAATCCCCTTTCTAAAGGTGGAAAGGATCCTGTACCAAATGAATTTCGTATACTTCGGAAATTTGAAAAACATCATACCAATTCTTAAGGAGGCGGTCGTGTTGAAGAAATTAACCGTCATTTTTTTGTTGTTGTCGTTGCTAATTGTGGGGGTTGCTGGTGTTTTTGTTGAGGAGAGAGTTGATTCTATTGTTGTTACGGGGAAGTATTTGCAAGTTGAAATTGGTAAGGATGGTAATCTTTCCAAAGTTAGTCACATGCTCGGTAGGGTGTATCTGTTTTATGTAAACGATAACGATGGGTTTGATGTTTTTGACTTGAATAACCAAGAACTTTCCGATGGAACACCTACTTTCAATATTCTTGGAAAAAAGGACCAAAAAGGTGAATATGAGAATTTGAACATCATTTTTGAATATCCAAACGGAATAAAGAAAACTTATTTATTTGATAATAACCTGAACATGGTTACAAAGTATTAATCTATGCTCCTATGGAAGTAAAGATTGCGTTACCTTTGATTTGGTCAAATGATACAACTAGATCTGCAGTTAACTTTTTTGTGTCTTTTAGACCTGATAGAGACTACGTATCGATAGTGAAATTCGCTGGGAAACTTGAAAGTACAAAGGTAGTTGGTAATAACTTTGACTTTAAGGTTTATATTGGTCCATACAAAAAAATGGTGATAAAACATCTGTTTGATGAGGATTCAGAAAGATTAATACAACTAATAAAAACGGTACCTGGTGTTGGTACGTGGTATAGTTTTATATCTGATGGGCTTACGGAGTTTTTTAACTGGATTAACACTTTCACAAGAAACTTTGGACTAACGATTATAGTTTTTACCATAATTGTTAGGTTAATACTCTATCCATTCTATCATGCTCAAACAAAGCAAATGATTCAAATGAGGAAATTACAACCTGCAGTTGAGGCGATTAAGAAAAAATATAAGGAACCTCAAAAACAACAAGAGGAATTGATGAAATTGTACAAAGAAAACAACATTAATCCATCAAGTGGTTGTTTGATGCTTCTTATACAGCTTCCTATATTTATGTTACTTTACGGAGTTATCCAAAGCTATCAAGAACTTTTCTCAGTATCAGGAGGATTTCTTATTTGGAAAGACTTATCTGCTGGTGGTTGGGGTCCAAACTGGTTATTTTTGCTTATTACAATTGTAACGTCGTATTATCTTGCTCTCATAACAAGTCAAGATTCAAGAAGTGCTTGGCAACAAATAATTATGGGTGCTGTGTTTCCGTTTTTCTTTATCAGTTTACCAAGTGGTATATTTCTCTACTGGACAATGAATTCTGTGATTCAACTAATCATCACGTTCTATATTTACAAAAAATACAAAATTCAGGGAATCACACAATATGAGCTTTGGGGAGTTAAGCCTAAGAAAAGGTAAAGTGCTGAGCCACAGTAAGGTAAAGAGGTGATAGACTTGAAGACGTATAACTACGTTGGAAAAAGCGTAGAAAGTATTATTGAACAATTCAAAAGTGAGCATGATGTATTTGAAAATGAATTCGAGGTAAATGTGATTGAAAAGGGAACACACGGGATATTTGGATTGTTTGCTCGTGATGCCGTTGTTGAGATTACTATTAATAACAAGTATTATGAAAGAAAACTGAAGGACTTCCTCGAAGGTGTGTTCAAGCACTTCAATATGGAATATTATGTTGAAGTAAGTAGTAGAGGAAAGACATTTTTGGCTTCTTGTCATAGCGAGGAGATTGGAAAAATTATCGGAAAGCACGGTAAAGGACTTGCTGCTTTACAGCACCTCGCCAGTATATTCCTTAATCGAATAACGGATACAAAGGTAACGGTTATAATAGATGCTGGGAACTATAGAGAAAAGCGAAAAGAGCAACTTGAAAAGATTGTTCAGAATGCCATAGATCATGCAAAGAAAGTAGGAAAAGTTAAACTCGATCCAATGTTTGCGTTTGAAAGGAAAATGGTACACGAAATCGCAAAGAAGTATAGAGGAATACATACGTACTCAGAGGGCTTAGAACCTTACAGATATGTTGTAATTGAAGTGAAGAAGGGAGGACGCAGGGATGAAGATAGGAAATATTTCCGAAATGCAACCACAAGAGATTGATGGCGGAAGGATTCTGAAAAGAGTGTTAATTGGTCCGCGTGATGGTGCACCGAATTTTGTTATGAGGCTTTTTACACTCCAGCCGGGAGCCTCAACACCATACCATACACATCCGTGGGAACACGAAGTATTTATAATAGAAGGAGAAATAGAAGTCGTTCAAAAAGATGGAAGAACAAAATTATCAAAAGGAAGTTTTGTGTTCGTAGAACCAAATGAAGAACATCAATTTCATAATTGTGGTGATAAAGAGGCGTCGTTTATATGTGTTATCCCAAAAGCAGGTGGCGAATAACAAGAATTATAAATAGTAATAAATTTAAATAAATAGAACCTTAACAATCATTTTTCACACTACATTACTTGACATGATAATTATAGCATGCTATAATAACTGACGGTCTTTGAAAGTCGGGGCGTAGCGCAGATGGCGAGCGCGCCGGTCTTGGGAACCGGAGGTCGCTGGTTCAAGCCCAGTCGCCCCGACCAATGTGCGGGTGTAGCTCAATTGGTAGAGCATCGGCCTTCCAAGCCGAGGGTTGCGGGTTCGAGTCCCGTCGCCCGCTCCAGTTTTCAAAAGTGCGGCCGTAGCTCAACAGGATAGAGCATCGGACTTCTAATCCGAGGGTTGTGGGTTCGAGTCCCGCCGGCCGCGCCAAATAAGAATAGACCAATATTCAATTATTTGTGGTGGCTATAGCTCAGCTGGCAGAGCGCCTGACTGTGGATCAGGTGGTCGAGGGTTCAAATCCCTCTAGCCACCCCAGTTTTTTATATATCTGTGTTTGTAATTACGGGGGTTAGATGCGCGCTCGTAGCTCAACTGGATAGAGCGTCGGACGTCGGATCCGATGGTTGCGGGTTCAAGTCCTGCCGGGCGCGCCAGAGTAAAAGGAATGATCTAATTTAATTCGATGCCAGATTATACTGATTAAACTACCAGGATTGTGATTTTCAAACGTCAAAGAAAAGGAGGTTTTAACTATGGAAGTACTAAAAGTTTCATCCAAATCAAACCCAAACAAAGTTGCAGGTGCGTTGGCGGGTGTGATAAGAGAAAAAGGTAAGGCAGAGATTCAAGCTATTGGTGCTGGTGCTGTGAATCAAGCTGTTAAAGCTGTTGCAATTGCAAGAGGATATCTTGCTCCAAGTGGATACGACCTTGTTTGTGTTCCAGCATTTACAGATGTGAGTGTGGAGAATGAAACAAGAACT
>JBCNVJ010000197.1:0-2531 GCA_039630255.1 Fervidobacterium sp.
TGTTATTCTCGCTAAATAGACTGAAGCAATGAACATTCAGTAACTCACATCTACGACTGGATTGCTCCACCCCGAAACTTCACTATAAATATCAACATTGAAGACGTACATAAAGTGTTTATATCTGAAAAGTTAGGATTATGTGTAGCAATATTTAGTCTAAGTTTACCTGAATCGTTTCTGTAGAAATATGGTTTTAGAGGGAGTGATACTGGTAAGATAGTACCTTCATCAAAAAGTTTACTTAAAGGCCATTCATCTGCATATTTCCCATACATAAATATTCCATCATTTTCCTTGGCCCACACTTGATTATGAAAATAGTACAAATCCTTTTCCGATTTCAAATTTGATGATATTTCGTATTGCTTTGTTATTTTGGTATAGTACGCAATTGTAAAAACCGTTATAATACCACCTATTAAAAATTCATGAAATATGTTGGCAAAACCTTCAACTTTTTCAGGATACTTCAAGTCAAGGGAAGACAGTGTAATCGCTTTGTCAGCCATAATCTCAAACTTAACTATACTGGCTCACTCCATAAACTACCTAAGTAAACCACTACATCACCTTTTCTTTTTAGCATAACAATTATAACAACACCATCTTCTGGAAATGAAAAACTATGGCTGTGCAGAAAAAACAAGGATACCTGTGAACTACTATACTCATTTGGGGGATTTACTGTCAGTAACAAAGTCACTGTCTTTAGCTTGAAACGTCAGGAATACATTTGTTGTTTCGCTTACTTTTGCATTGAAGAAACTAACCTCCGCAGTACTATCCATCTTATTTACAGCCGCTATTGAGCACACACCATCTGGATTGTTTACTTGAAATTTGTAAATTCCGTTCGTTTTTGTAAGTTTTTGCCACGTACCAGTTGTCCCATCCTTCCATAAACTAAACCAACGTCTGTTACATGTCCTTATCTGTTAGTTTGCACGATCACTTGATTGCTCTCATCATTATCTAAGGAGATACACGAAAAACTAACATCGTAACAGAAATCACCCTAATAAATCTCTTCATTTTTGTACCTGCTCTCTGTATTTTTCTACCTACAAAAAAATGTTGATCAATGCTATTTTGACCACCAAATTCAACTAACCGTTCAAAAAAATTGCCAATTTGTTATTTAACCTTTCCTACTGGTGCAAGATAAACTACGAACTCATCTATCCCATCCACACCAACAAACTCATCCATAAGTTTCTGTGAATAAGCAGCTATAGCACAAGTTCCAGCATCGATACTCTCACATGCAATGTAAAGGTTCTGGCAAACATGTCCTGCATCAAGCAAAATAGCTTTATGCGCAGCTGGTCCATAGCGCCATTCTGTTCTGTAAGGTATAGCGGTCCATATGAATACTGCCGCACTTTCTCCGACAAAGTTTTGGTCTAATGTTGCCTTGATTATCTGTTCTGAAAGCTTTGTACCTTTTTTATGTAACAATAGCTTATGTTCTAAAGGTAGGTATCTGTATACGGCCTCGTCCAAACTTTCTACATTTCTTGCATAAACGTAAGTTTCGAAAGGGTGTCTTGAACCAGCGGATGGCACTGTCCTAAATGTTACTTTTTCAGTCTTTCCCCTAACACCCTGTGTTGCCCACAGTAAGAAAGAAAGCTCTTCCATTGACAACGGAATATCAAGGTACTTTCTATGGCTTACTCTGTGTTCTATAGCTTCACTTACATTCCTTTTTCCCAGATTTTTTGCAAAAGGTAAATCGATTAATTCAGCATCTTCGGGATAGGGTTTTTCAAATGGAGGAATCGGCACTCCTTTTCTTTGATCGGTTACATAACTTTTAAGTACTTCCCAATTCGATTTCAAAAATTCCCGATTTTTTATAAGATCGTTATCAGACATAACTTAACCCCCCTTTCTATCTTATACCTAAGATTATTATACTACATGCACCGAAAAACAACAAAAAATCTCCGACTGTAAATAGTCGCAGGCAGATATTTGTTGTCTATTTGGATCATATTTTGAAAATATTTGTAACTTCTTTCAGTTTTTGAGCTATCTTAGAAAACTCTTCTGTAGATTGCTTAAGTTTTTCAAAATCTTCCGCTTGTCGTTGACTTTCTTTGTTCATTTGATCTGTTTTTTCTGCAATAGCTGTTATCGTTCTTGCAGCAGTACTCAACGTAATACTCGTTTCCTTTAAAAGCTAAATCACGTGAAATGTAGAAAAAATCCAGATTTAAGAATTATCAACATAATTCATAAGGCGATAAATTCAACAAATTCATACCCTATATACGTGAGAAATACTTATTCAAATTATATAATAAAATATATTTTCCCTACTATCTTAGGAAAAATGAAACAACAAAAGAGCAAGACTATTAGCTTGCTCGTCTTGAATGTGCGAAAACAATTACTAACCATATAGATGAAACAGTTTGTCCTGAGCGTCTACGCGGTAAAAACCGTGATAACCAAAATAATCTCTTATCCCTTGAATAAAGTTTGTTGGTAATTCTCTTCTCGACATGGACAAATAAAAATTT
>JBCNVJ010000198.1:0-11351 GCA_039630255.1 Fervidobacterium sp.
AGCCCCCCTTAAATATATTTAGCAATTTATTAAGGAAGGAGAGGATTAAATGAGTGAAGTTAGGGTAAGATTTGCTCCCAGTCCAACCGGATATTTACATGTTGGCGGAGCAAGAACGGCGTTATTTAATTATCTTTACGCAAGGAAGATGAATGGCAAGTTTATATTAAGAATTGAAGATACGGATATAGAAAGGTCAGAAAAAATTTTTGAAGAGCAATTGATGTCAGCTTTGAGATGGCTTGGACTCGATTGGGATGAAGGACCTGATGTTGGTGGAGAATATGGCCCGTATAGGCAGAGTGAGAGAGTGTATCTTTATCAAGAGTACGCGCAAAAGCTTATAGACCAAGGTATAGCCTATGAAGTTTACGCATATCCTGAAGAAATAGAACAACTGAGAGAAAGATTACTTGCTGAAGGAAAAGCACCGCATTACACAAGAGAAATGCTTGAACCTTACAATACTGTTGAAAGAAAAAGAGAATACGAGGCGAAAGGTCTCAGACCAGCTGTTTATTTTTCAATGCCCAGAAAAGATTATGTATTACATGACATAGTAAAAGGTGAGGTCATTTTTAAAGCGGGAAGTGTTGGGGACTTTGCACTTTTAAGAAGTAACGGTATGCCAACTTACAATTATGCTTGTGTCATAGATGATGGTTTAATGAAGATTACTCATGTTCTTCGTGGTGATGATCATCTTTCAAATACTGTAAAACAGGTAGCTCTTTATGAAGCTTTCGGTTGGAATACACCTGTTTTTGGGCACGTTTCTATGATCCTTGGACCAGACGGTAGTAAGTTGAGTAAAAGACATGGAGCAACTTCCGTTGAAGAATTTAAAGCAAGAGGATATCTCCCAGAAGCTATTGTCAACTTTCTTGCTTTGCTTGGATGGTCTCACCCGGAGGGTAAAGAGATATTGACCAAATTTGAATTAATCGAAAGTTTTTCTCTTGAGCGACTTGTTAAAAACCCTGCAATTTTTAACCCTGATAAACTCAGATGGATGAATGCAGAACATATCAGAATGAAAGATTTAAAAGAACTTACAGTTGTTGCCAAAGACTTTTTAAAACGCAGTGTGAGTGATGAATATTTTGAAAAGATACTACATGCTGTCAGAGATAGACTAGAAGAACTTTCTCAGCTTCCCGAACTCACTGAATTTTTCTTTGAAAGACCTTCGATTGGGATAGAAAAAAGTGTTGAAGCTGTTGAGACCTATCAAATGCTTGTTCAAGAACTCGAAAAGCTTGACCAATGGACAAAAGAGGAAATATATCTAGCATTTAAAAATGCAATGAAAGGCGCAAGACTAAAAGGAAAAGAATTCTATATGACTCTTAGGCTTATTCTAACAGGAAAAACGGAAGGTCCAGAGTTGATAGACATAATTGAAATACTTGGTAAGTCAGAAGTTATAGGTAGGATTAAGAATTTTCTATCATAACGTAATCTCGAAGTAGGTGGTAGTATGGTCGATATTTACATAACTGATACACTTAGTAAGAGCAAAGTGAAATTTGAACCCATAAATCCGGAACAAGTAAAGATGTACGTATGTGGCCCAACTGTGTACAATTACATACACCTAGGCAATGCCCGTCCTATGGTAATTTTTGATGCGTTTAGAAGATTCTTGGAATTTGTTGGGTACCGCGTTACCTTAGTTCAGAATTTTACCGATATCGATGATAAAATTATCAACGAAGCAAAAGAATGGAATGTTGACTGGAGAACAGTAGCTGACACGTTTATATCAGAATATTTTCACGATGCCCAGTTGCTTGGAGTTAGAGCCGCGAATTATCATCCGAGGACAACTGACTTTGTAGATGATATTGTTGAAGCAATAGAAATGATGATTAGAAAAGAGTTTGCATACGTTGTTGAAAATGGTGATGTGTACTTTTCTGTAAGAAAATTACCCAGCTATGGTAAACTCTCAGGAAAAAATTTAAACGATCTAATAGCTGGTGCAAGGGTTGATGTAAATGAGAAAAAGAAAGATCCACTTGATTTTGTACTTTGGAAGTCGGCAAAACCGGCAGAGCCAACTTGGCAAAGTTCTTGGTGTGATGGTAGACCTGGATGGCATATCGAGTGTTCCGTGATGTCGCAAAAATTACTCGGAGATATGTTTGATATACACGGTGGAGGCGAAGACTTGATATTTCCACATCATGAAGATGAAATTGCACAGAGTGAAGCATTAACTGGTAAACCACCAGCAAAATATTGGATGCATAACGGAATGATAATAGTTCGCGGAGATAAAATGAGCAAGTCTTTGGGAAATATCTTTATGGTAAGAGAAGCTGTGAGAAAATATGGTAAAGATGCTGTGAAACTGTTTTTGCTTTCTAAGCATTACAGATCTCCAATAGAGTTTTCTGAAGAAGTGTTGCAAGATAACATGAAGGCAGCTTATAGAGTTCATGCTTCACTAAAAAGGTTCACTGAAAAATATCCATATCCACTTGTACCAAAGTACGATGAAGAAATGAAAGATTATATAAACAGATTTGTAAATGCGCTTGCAGACGACTTTAATACTCCCATCGCACTTTCAGTTTTGTTTGATACAGTTAAAGAGTTAAATAGATCCATGGACGAGGGTAAAGATAAAAGGGCTTTAAAGATGTATCATCTTGTTAAAAGAGTGTACGGCCCTGTTTTGGGGGTTTTTGATAGCGAGTTTGAAAAACACACCTCATTTGATTCTGAACAACTTGGCAATTTAATTAACAATTTGATTGATTTGAGAGGTGAATTTAGAAAACAAAGACAATTTGAATTTGCAGATAAAATAAGAAATGTCCTCATCAAATCTGGAATAAGATTACTCGATACACCGGAGGGAACAAAGTATGAGATTGTGGAGGGAGAAAGATGAGGTATTCACAATTTTATGCCCCAACGCTTAAAGAAGCACCTTCAGATGCAGAAGTACCAAGTCAAGAATTACTGATAAGAGCGGGTTTTATAAGAAAGATTGCAGCAGGAGTTTACACATATCTCCCACTTGGTAGAAAGGTGCTTTTGAAAATTGAGAAAATAGTGAGAGAAGAAATGGATAAAATTGGAGCAAATGAAATATTAATGCCAATAATACAACCTGCAGAACTATGGAAGCAGTCTGGAAGATGGGATGATTATGGACCGGAAATGATGAAACTAAAAGACAGACATGGAAGAGATTTCACGCTAGGACCAACTCATGAAGAACTTGTCACTTTCCTTGTGCAAAATGAATTGAACAGTTATAAGCAATTACCTATAACCCTTTATCAGATTGCGAATAAATACAGAGACGAAATAAGACCAAGATTTGGGGTATTAAGAGCAAGGGAATTCATAATGAAAGACGGATATAGTTTTCATAGTAGTTTTGAATCTTTGGATGAAACCTACCAAGCGCATAGAAAAGCGTATTCAAATATAATGGAACGAATTGGATTGAAATATGCGGTAGTTGAGGCTTCAACAGGTACTATTGGTGGGAGTGAATCGCATGAGTTTGTTGCATTTGCTGATACGGGGGAAAGTAATATTCTTTTCTGTGAATGCGGATACGCAGGTAATGATGAAAGAGTTCCGTATGTAGGTAATATACAGTACGATAACGAGGAAGAAAAAGGTATAGAGAAAGTTTTCACTCCAAATGTCAAAACGGTGCAGGATGTAGCAGACTTTTTGAATGTACCTGTAAGGAAAATAGTAAAAACGTTGATTTATAAAGGGAGAAATGGATACTACATGGCCCTCGTACCTGGTGATCGGGAATTAAATGAGGAAAAGCTCAAATCGTTTGTAAACGACCAATCCTTAGTATTTGCTTCCCCGGAAGATATACTAAGAGATTTTGGTGTACCAATTGGATTTCTCGGTCCTGTTGGAGCGAAAAAAATAAAGATCATAGCAGATAACCTTGTAAAAGGGATGAAAAACTTCGTTGTTGGTGGTATGGAAAAGGACTATCACTTTGTAAATGTTAATCCGGAAAAGGATTTTCAAGTAGATAACTGGGCAGATTTGGTCGTAACTCAGAAAAATGATCCGTGTCCAGTATGTGGTAGACCGTTGAACTCAAAAAAAGGCATAGAGCTCGGACACATATTCAAACTTGGAACTAAGTACTCTGAAGCAATGGGTACAAAATATATGGATAAAGACGGTCAACTTAAACCCTTTATAATGGGGTGTTATGGTTGGGGTATCTCGCGAACAATGGGAGCAATCGTTGAACAACTTCACGATGAGAAAGGTATTATCTGGCCTATTTCTGTTGCGCCATTCGTTGTAGTGATTACACCTGTAAGTAATAACGAATATTTAATGAATTTTTCCGAAGGTTTGTACAATTACCTTGTTCAAAAAGGTGAAGAAGTATTGTTCGATGATAGAAATATTTCTCCAGGCATGAAATTTAATGATGCAGATTTAATCGGTGTTCCGTTCAGGATTACTGTGGGAAAAACACTTTCTCATGGTATAGTGGAGATAAAATACAGAACAGGTCATCATTTCACGGTTAGAGCAGAATTTGAAGAGATATATCAATTTTTAGAAAAAGCCAAAAGAGAATATAATCCCCATTTTAGAGCATAAAATAATTCTGGAAAAGCCACCATCTTGGTGGCTTTTTTGTAAAAACAAATTCAATTATTTTGTTGTCTAAAAAATTGCGGAGTATTTCAAAGATTAGATAATCTAATGAAAGGGGGGAAGAACAATGAGTTCGGTAGAAGGATTAGAAAAAATAGACAAATACATTTATAAAATTAAAAAGCACGATAAAATGCTAGTTGACGCAATAATACTTTCAGATTGGGGAACCCTTGATCAAGAAGCAATTGAACAAATAAAAAATGTAGCTACTTTACCTGGGATAGTAAATGCTGCATACGCAATGCCAGATATACACTGGGGTTATGGATTTCCTATAGGTGGTGTGGCAGCGTTTGACGTTGACGATGGAATTATCAGCCCAGGTGGTGTGGGTTTTGATATCAACTGTGGTGTTAGAATGCTCGTTGTTGATGGTGATGCGCAGTTAGTTAAGAAGAATTTGGAAACATTGATAAAGCGTATTTATGAATCAATACCAGTTGGTGTTGGCGAAACAAGTGAGCTTCATTTTTCGAAAAATGACTTTAAAAAGATAGTTACAGAGGGAGTGCGCGAAGTTGTAAGGCTTGGATTTGGATATGAAAGTGATTTAGAAAGAATAGAAGATTATGGTTGTATAAACGAATGTGATTTTACAAAAGTTAGCTCAGAAGCGATTGAAAGAGGAAAAGACGAACTTGGGACCTTAGGAGCGGGAAATCATTTCATAGAAGTCCAGGTTGTGGAAGAGGTTTACAATGAAGAGATAGCTAAGGTATTTGGAATATATAAAGGTGCTATAACAATATTAATTCACACAGGTAGCCGAGGTTTTGGACATCAGATAGCAACGGATTATATAAGAATAATGAGAGATAGTTTAAAAGAGCACAACAAAAATCTCCCTGATAAACAACTCATAAATGCACCTTTCAATAGTGAATTGGGACAAGCCTATTACCATGCTATGAATTGTGCAGCAAATTATGCCTTCTCCAACAGACAAATTATAACACATCTTATTAGAAAAGTTTTCAAGGCCGTTGTTGGTGTAAATGTGAAATTAGTGTACGATGTTGCACACAATATAGCAAAAGTAGAAGAATACGATATCGATGGAAAAGTAAAAAAGCTTGTGGTACACAGAAAAGGTGCTACGAGGGCTTTTGGACCCAATCACCCTCTACTACCGGAAATTTTTAGAAAAACAGGTCAACCAGTGATCATACCCGGAAGTATGGGAACGGCTTCTTACATACTCGTAGGAACCAAGAAAGCAGAACAAATGACATTTGGCTCAACAGCACATGGTGCCGGTCGAACACTCGGAAGAAGGGAAGCAACAAGAGAACTTTCAACTGATCGTGTTATTAAGGAACTAAATGACAAGGGTGTTAAACTTATGGCAAAGTCAAAGAAGGGAATTGTGGAAGAAGCACCAGAAGCCTATAAAGATGTGGATAAAGTTGTAAAAGTTGTCGATGAGCTTGGAATATCACTTAAAGTAGCGAAGTGCGTTCCAGTTGGAGTGATAAAGGGATGAGTGAGCCACACAAACTATCAAGAAGTCTAAAATGGCATGCTTCAAAAGATGAACTGCTTCTGACCTTAGAAGGAGTATTGTCTACTTTTTATTTAGTCCTAACCCAAACAGTTGTTTTTACTGCAATCGCTATATATTTTGGCTTAGATGAAGTTACACTTGGGTTTGTCTCTTCTTTTCCAATGGCATTTCAAATATTTCAAATATTTGCCCCTGGTGTAATTGAAAAAATACCAAGTAAAAAGTACTTACTGATGTTTTTCAACTCAGGTCGATTTTTATGGCTCTTTTTAATACCAATGTTATTTTCTGAACACAAAAGGCCAGAGTTGTTCATGCTGGTTTTTGCTTTGAGCCAAATTTTTGGTGCATTTGCTGGTAACGTTTGGATAAGCATTATTTCAGATACCATCCATCCAGAACGCAGAGGAAAATACATGGGTGTACGCAATTTTTTTGTTTCTTTGGCAACTTTGTTAGTCTTTTACTTATTCTCGGTAATAACAGACAATATAAGAAAACCATACAACTTTATGATTATAATACTAATATCAATGTTAACTACTTTACTATCACTAGTTTCATTAATACCGGTGAGGGAAAATCCATCCAAACGTGCAGGTTCTTTAAATGATTTAAGAATTGTCTTGAAAGATAAGAACTTTATGAAATTATCAAGGACATATTTTATCTGGAATTTTGTTGTACTATTCGCATCTCCATTTTTCCCGTATCATCAAATACACAATTTGAGATTACCAATGATGTATATAAGTTATGCTTCAATAGCTGCTTCGCTGTTATCCATGTTATTCTACACAGTTTGGGGAAGATTATCAGACGAATTTGGCCACAAAAGTGTTTTGGTTACTGGGTTGTCGATTGTCTCGATTACTCCAGCTATATGGCTTTTAATGAATGAAAAAGATTGGATATTTGGAATGACACTTGACGCAATTTTATCTGGTGTTGGATGGGCAGCTGTAAATTTGGCATTTATAACATTACCTATGGAAACAGCCTCAAGTAACTCCCCAATGTATTTTGCTGTTTTTTCGGCATTGGGTGGACTTGGTGGTATGATTGGTTCGATACTTGGAGGACCAGTAGCAAAATTTTTTAACTCCTTTGATTTTTACATAAAAGAATACCACGTTTTTGGACTGCAAATATTTTTTGTTATAGAAAGTATATTAAGATTTATTACGATTCCAATGTTTGCGGGAATTTCAACAAAAAAATACGTCTCGCCTATAACATTGTTTACAAACGTTCTTTCAATGCTCTCAGGAAGACATATGATAAGAATTCAAGAAGGAAACAGACAAGAGGTTATAATTGGACGTAAACGCTTGGAAAGATGGTGGTAATTAGTTATCAAGATAAAAAAGATGCCGAACAAGTCGGCATCTTTATTTATTTTATTTAAAACTAATCTTCAATTTTCAACTTTTCTCTTGATTTTTCCCTTTCTAAACTTTCTTCAACTTCGGATTCATTTTTATCTGGTAAAAGAATGCCATTTTCAAATACAATTGTTGGCGAAGCTATTCCGTTAAATGAAGTGCCGTATTCTGTTGTATAAGCTCCCGCAGTATGGAAATAAACAATATCTCCAAGTGTAGTACTTTTTGGAAGCATTGCATCATAATACATTACATCAACACTATCGCATGTTGGACCAGCAAGAACAAACTTTTCAAGTTCTTCGTTCTCTTTACTATCCACTGTTATTCTGTATCTTATATTTTGGATAGTCTCTGTTAGCCCATGAAACACACCAGCATCAAGATATAGCCAATTTTCATCCGCTTTTTTACTTCTTAAGATAACCTTTGTAATCATAATCCCTGCGTTGCCAACCATTGATCTTCCAGGTTCGACAATTACAGTTACATCGTTTCCAAGATATTCTTCAACTGCTTCATTTATAACTTTTGCAATTTCACTTATCTTTGGGATTTCTCTTGTGTATAGCACAGGCATTCCTCCACCTGTGTTAATCATTTTCATCTCTATTCCGAATTGCCTTGCTTCCTCGAAAACAATAGAAGCCTCTCTGATAGCGATTCTCCAGTTTTCTGGATTATAATTTTGAGAGCCTACGTGAAAGCTTAATCCGATTGGATTAAGACCTTTTTCTTTTGCATATTTTACTAGTTCAATTGCATGATTAACACTTGTTCCAAATTTTCTTGTCAACGGCCAATCTGCGTCATTTTCCATACCATTCGTACTAATTCTCACATATATATCGGAACCAGGTGCGGCAAACGCTATTTTCTCAATTTCCATCTCTGCATCAACTGCAAACATTTTTATACCAACTTCGTAGGCAAACTTTATATCTTCAAGTTTTTTTATTGTATTTCCAAAACTCATTCTGTAAGGTTCGACACCAAGTGATAGCAATTTTTCAATCTCACCGCGGGAGGCTACATCAAAATGACTACCCATATCTCTGAGCAATTTTACTATCTCAGCATTGGAGTTAGCTTTTACCGCGTAGTAAACTTTGCAATTATTTATGTTCTCCACAAGTTGCCTGTAGTTTTTTTCAATTACGTTTAGATCCATGACCAAGACAGGTGTTCCGAATTTTTCTGCAATATATCTGAGTTTTTCCATCTTCCCATATACCTCCCTTTATGAATTATCGAACTTATGATAGAATATAAATGCCAAAATATACATAAAAATCAGTTTAAAATATATCGTGAATATGTTACAATTACTATAACTCTACATTGGGGGGAAGGATATTGACTAAAAATGAATGGATATTTATACTAACAACTATTCTTATCGGAATTGCTACTTTGTTGATGTCTCAACCACTTGTAGTCATTACTGATCTTCCTTTAATGTTGCTATCTTTAGCTTTAATATTCTTTGCTCAGTCAGTCCAAATATCAATTGGTGGACTGGTTCTCAATTTAAAAAGTTTTGCGTTACTTTATCTTCTTTTGTATTTGACACCGGAAAGTTTGCTCGTGTTAAGCTTACTCACTTTACTGATTTACTTAAATAACATTAGAACGTTTTTCCTCAGGGCTTCTTTTGAATTCCTACAAATAGCTGTAGGGACACTTTTGGTAAGATTTGCTATGATCGACCACCTGAGGATATTATTTTTCTCTATTGGCTACTTTTTTGTCAATTTTATTTTAACAATATTGTACGTGAAGGTTCTTGCACAAACTGATTTAAAAAAATACTTACGAGCCATTGCGATAATACTTATTTTGTCTATATATAGTTCGTTTATACTAACGATGTTTTATTTATTTCCCGAAACCAGATTGCCTCAACTACTTTTTTCAACGCTTGTTTATGCTGGTTTTATAATACATCTTTATTACACAGTTAATGCTGAAATATGGCATGAAGAACTTGAACTTGAAAAACAACAAATTACCAGAGAAATACGAAATATTATGAAACTACCAGAGGTATTGGACAACATTTCAGAAAATCCTATAGAAACTGTACTCGAGAAGGTACTTGATATATCTTGTCAAATAGTAGGTTTTGAGTACGCCTTGCTTAGCATTTTCGATTTCCGAAGCGGAAAGGTTATTAGGTTATCAAAGTCGGGAATAAACGATGAAGAATTTGTTAAAATAAAGGAGAAAAAACCTGATATAAAAGAAACATTTGTATTCATGCAACAAAGATTCGATATAGGAGGAGCATATTTCATACCAAAAGGTAGTGTTGACTTAAATAAAACTTTTACATACAAACCATTTGAATACGTTAAACTGGAATCAGAAAATGCGTGGGATCCAGACGACCTTTTTATAGTACCGATAAACTATGAAGGAAGAATAATTGGGTATGTCAGTTATGACAAACCCAAGAATTTACTGAGACCTTCTAAAAGGGAAGTAGAATTTGCAAGATTTTTTTCTTGGCAAATATCAAAGATACTTGCTGAAAGCAAATATTCATTATTTTTTGCAAGTGAGTACGAGAAAAAGCAGCCTTATTCTATATTAATGGAAGAGATCTCAAAGAACATAGAGTTGAAAAAGAATTTTGTACTACTTTATATTGATATCGATCATTTTGAGAAGGTTAACATACTGTTTGGTTTCCACATAGGAGATGAGATACTTAAAACACTCGGTGAAATAACAGCTGAGGAAGTTAAGAACCTTGGCGTATTTTCGCAAGTAGGTGATGAAGAGATTATACTTCTTTGGAGCAAAAGTAAATCTGATGGAATCTTGCTTGCAGAACGAATCATAGAAGAAATGAAGGTAAGATACAATATGATAAGTATAAGTGCCAGTGTTGTTAAATATCCCGCTGATGCGCAAACATTTGATGAATTAATCGAAAAGTGCAGAACAGGTCTTGTTACGGCAAAAAAGTCTGGAGGTGGGCGCATTATAAGTTTATGAAAAGAGTTGCAATAGAATTTTCATACGACGGGTCTGAATTTTTTGGATATCAGATACAAAACGATGTGCGAACTGTGCAGGGAGAACTCGAAAAAGCACTTGAACGTATATTTAAAATGCACATCGATACATTGGCAGCAGGCAGAACAGATACAGGTGTTCACGCAAATGGACAGGTAGCCGCCTTTGATTGTCCTAACGATAAGCTAACTGAAGTTGATATTCGCAACGCATTAAATGCAAATTTACCTTCTGATATATATGTTAAAAGAGCTTGGTTTACAGAACCGAATTTTAACCCGAGGCATCATGCCAAGCGCAGGATATATCATTATTACATTTACAACTCGAAGATGAAAGATCTGTTTTTAAGGAAGTACTCATGGTGGTTTCCTTATCATCTTGATATACAAAAAATGCGTGAAGCCGAAAGATATTTAATAGGTGAACATGATTTTGTTGCATTTAGTAAGAAAGGAGAGGATAAAAAAACTATAAGAACGATAAACAATATAAGAATTGTACAATTGAGAAAAGAATTAATACTTATACGGGTGGAAGGTGTTTCTTTCCTTCGAGGTATGGTAAGAAATATAGTTGCAAATCTTGTACGTGTAGGCACAAATCTTTGGAAACCGCAAACTGTACAGGAGGTGTTAGAATCAAAAGACAGATCAAAATCAGCTGGTTTAGCACCTGCGCATGGATTATTCTTGTACAAAGTTTTATTTTTTCAATGAACATTAATGCTTCTATATTGTATAAAAATCTAATTCACGAAA
>JBCNVJ010000199.1:0-4312 GCA_039630255.1 Fervidobacterium sp.
ATCCATGAAAGTGCTTATAAACAACAATTAGCAGTTGAAAAAGGAGAAGAAGTAATAGTAGGTGTCAACAAATTCACAATAGAGGAAGATCTGAACCAAAAGCAAATACTAAAGGTAGATCCTGAACTTGAAATGAAACAAAAAGAACGACTTAAAAAACTTAGAGAACGCAGAGATAACGATAAAGTGAAGAAGATACTGACAAAAATAAAGGAAGTCGCATCCACAAATGAAAATCTTTTCCCATATGTTCTCGAAGCGGTAAAAGCATATGCAACAGTTGGTGAAATAAGTAACGCCCTCAGAGACGTATTCGGAGAATATACGGAGACAGTAATCGTCTGATAAAAAAGGGATTTATAATATTGAAAGGAGGAATAAACTCATGGAAAAAGGTACATGGGAAATAAAAAAGGGATTTGCCGAAATGTTCAAAGGCGGTGTCATAATGGATGTTACCACCGCGGAGCAAGCCAAGATAGCTGAAGAAGCAGGTGCAGTAGCTGTCATGGCACTTGAAAGAGTACCAGCGGATATAAGAAAAGCTGGAGGAGTTGCAAGAATGGCAAGTATTGCCAAAATAAAAGAAATAATGGAAGCAGTCTCGATACCTGTTATGGCAAAAGTCAGAATTGGTCATATTGCAGAGGCAAAAATTCTTGAAGCACTTGGTGTGGATTTCATAGACGAATCAGAAGTTCTAACACCTGCTGATGACAGATATCACATAAACAAACACGAATTCAAAGTACCATTCGTTTGCGGTGCAAGAAACCTTGGAGAAGCATTGAGAAGAATAGCCGAAGGAGCTGCGATGATAAGAACAAAGGGAGAGGCTGGTACTGGAAACATTGTTGAAGCAGTTAAGCATATGAGAACTGTCATGGCCGAAATTAGAAAAGTTCAGAACCTGCCTTACGAAGAGATAGTTACATATGCAAAAGAAATAGGTGCACCTGTTGAACTTGTTCAAAAAGTCAAAGAACTTGGAAGACTGCCAGTTGTTAACTTTGCCGCTGGTGGTGTTGCCACACCAGCTGATGCTGCACTCATGATGATGCTTGGAGCAGATGGGGTATTTGTAGGTAGTGGAATATTTAAATCAAAAGATCCGATGAAAATGGCGAAATCCATTGTTATGGCAGTTACATACTGGAATGATGCAGAAATGCTACTGAAAATTTCTGAAGACATAGGTGAACCTATGGAAGGACTTGAAATTGAAACACTTGAAGTCAGACTACAAGAAAGAGGATGGTAAAAGATGATAATAGGAGTCTCGGGAATACAAGGAGATTTTAGAGAACACAAATGGGTAATAGAAAAACTTGGATATCAGACCCACATAGTTCGCACACCAGAAGATCTTGAAAAAATAGATGCCCTTATAATACCAGGCGGAGAATCAACAACAATGATCAGAATAATGAAAAGAGTAGGATTATTCGATGTGTTAAAACAAAAAATAACAAATGGCTTTCCAGTTTACGGCACTTGTGCAGGTTTAATAGTATTGGCAAAAGAAATCGAAAACTATCCCCAGGAATCACTTGGAGTTATCGACATTAAAGTTATGAGAAATGCTTACGGAAGACAAGTTGACAGTTTCGATGATTTCATACAGATAAAAGGGTTTGACAAACCATTCAAAGCAATATTCATAAGAGCACCAAGAGTAGATGAACACGGACCAGAAGTTGAAGTATTAGCAACTTACAACAATCATCCGGTGATGCTAAGACAAAAAAACGTACTCGTAACATCTTTCCATCCGGAACTTACAAACGATACAAGAGTGCATGAATATTTCCTGGAACTTGTTAAATATTACAAAAAATAACAGTGCCCTTAATGGGCACTTTTTTAATGGACATTTTTAAAATCTTATCAATAATTATGACTACTAAACTCATTGCCCAATGTTTCTGTTATATATGCAGTGAAAAATAAATTCTTACAATATTTTAGTTGAATAAAAATTCAAAGCCAATAGAAAGAATCAACAACTTCAGCGTCAGGTTCGTAAACCAATAACAAATTGTGTCTTATTAGCTATTATAATTACTTCAAGAGAAAAATTTGAAAAAACATTTTAAATATAACAGTTAACTTTATCATTCCTCGAATGGTAAAAATTCGCAAATCAGTAAAATATTCATTCCAGCTATTCTGCACTAATTTTCTGTGCTGTTTTAAAAAAGGTGCAAAAACAAAATAAGGGTAACTTTCGATAAAATACAGCAAATTATCGAATTCAACAGTCTCTTCCAAGCCTATACAAGAGATTAGTTGGACCATTTATTTGGTATTGAACTCGTTCAGATTTTGAACATCTAAACTGATACTTGCCAGATTTAGTTAACACTCCTAATCCCCTAAAGGAGATGGAATTGTTAACAACTTTTTTAAACTACCTTTCATGGAGTATTTGATACTCCATGATCCCAAAAGTGCGAGATGAATCTTACACCAATTTCTGTACTAATAATTGCAACCAGCTTGATGATTTCTGATACCACACGTAGGACAAATCTGGCTTGTATATTCTCCTGAAGCAATTCCACTTTGAGCCCTAATATATTGGCTTTGTAAGTTATCATTTCTATTACTTTCCTGAAACACCACTGGTAAATTTTTTGATAGAAGTTATCGTTTCCTTTCACTCGTTCCTGTATGTCTGAGGTGTCTCAATGACAATAGTTCTAAAGAAAGCTATTTTTGCTTAGATTTACTCTTCGCTTCTATCACAAGATGAAGATATTATCTCCTGCTTTCATAGACAAGCCTTGTTTACCTAATTTCTGTATCAGCTAGTAAGCTCATTTGTATTACAATCGTATCTTTACTATTACCCATTAAAAAGTCCCTGAATATTATCTGGTGAAAGTTTCATAGCGGTTTCTTCAAGATAAATAGCATAAATTTTTCTTATTGCACGGTGGCTTCGACTTCGGCTTTGTCTTCGCAGGATTAAAATAACTACCGAGTGCCTGAAAGTACAGCACCCCTTATCCATTCTCCTGAAAAAAGAATTTGCGTGGCTATTTTCTGTCATATCACACAGAATATTCGTTGCAATAAAATATCGCAAATCACCATCTTTTAAAAGCTAAGCTCACTGGAAGTTTAGTAAGAACACCTTTCATCAGAATGAAAATATAATACGAAACGGAGAAATTTGCATAGAAACAAAAGCATATTTCTAATGATACGGCAGCTGAAGAGATAGCAACAACCCTTTGATTACACTACTCATGATTGAAACAATCTCATACGTTTCCTTTTTAAGCTCTTCAAATTCTTTAGTTTTACTTTTCTCTGCAAAATCTTCTAAGGATGGTACTCTTTTCTCTATGAAATTTGAGAAAATAATCTTCTGCAATTCATGAATCTTAAAAAATTTGCTATAAGAATACATAAAGAGCTCGGTTATTAATTCCTCGTCTGATCTAAAATATAATGGTTTTGCGTGGTTTATGGTTTTCAAAAGTATTTCGCGATCGTTTAGTATCAAATATATCATCATTCTGTCATAAGCAGTGTGGAGATTTCTTAGCTTTTTTCTCATTCCCTCGTCAAAAGGATAAACAAAAAGTTCGGAAACAGTTCCTGGTCTAACGTGATAAGGCTGCATTAAATCTTGTAAATAGTGAAGTGCATAACCAAAAAATCTCAGACCCCAGTACAAGTTTCCAGATTTTAATAATTCCCTTGATTTTTTGATAAAATATAAAAATGAAACGTCAGCTTCAAAAATTTCAACAGGTCCTATTTTGATTTTTCCATGCCTTAATCCTTGACTATCACCAACAAAAACATCTTGGATCCACGACACATTTCTTAAATAATCTATCCCTATATCTGGAAAAGCGCTGTACAGAGATATAATCTGCCAAGCTGGAAGCTTATTGTCTATAGGTGGGGAGTTGATAAACTCATACTTACCTAGCAAGGCTTTTTCAATAAGATTTAAATTCTTGTTGCCAGCTATATCCTCACTTAGATATCTTATCAAATTTCCAGAATTGTTATACAGTCTGTTTTCCTGAAAATCTTTTGGAAAAATCTCAACAAGAAAATCAAAGTCTATCCCAGAACTTTTTAAAACAAGGTATGTGTAAACACTATGTCCAGACCAAGATAATAATAAAACTTGAATTAATAAAATAGAAAGCGTACAAACTTTTGTAAACATCACTCGTCGATCCTCACTTTCCGTTAAGTTTTTGCAGTTCAAAATTTTTTCATGTTTCAAATTCTCTATTTTTCTTGTCTTATTGGATATGTTTACCATATTAAATCCAATATCTTT
>JBCNVJ010000002.1:0-8662 GCA_039630255.1 Fervidobacterium sp.
GGCATCTTAACCCTCCCTTCAAACTCTACATTCGTGAGATATTATAACCACGCATTTTCGAAAATACAATAAAGCCCGTGTGAATTTTTTGTTTCGTACACTATGTCGGGCGTTTTGTAGAATTTTAAGAAATTTAATTATTCTCAAGCAAAGTAACAAAAATACAAGGCGCTGTAGCGCCTTAATGCTTTTTAAAAATTGCAACGACTTTTGCAAATTGGCTGGGGCGGTAGGACTCGAACCTACACAACTGGAGCCAAAGTCCAGGGTCCTGCCAATTAGACGACGCCCCAGCAAAATGCTGTATCGCCAATTAATGGACCCTTACAGAAAACTGGTGGGTGCGGCAGGGATTGAACCTACGACCTCTTCCGCGTCAAGGAAGCGCTCTCCCACTGAGCTACGCACCCACATCAACCAGCGATTGACATTTTACTATGCAATAGAATTCCTGTCAAGAGGTGTTTTTATTAAATTTATATTTTTTGAACCACAGCTCATAAGTATTTTTTCTGGATAATTTGTTTCCTATTCTTAAACAATTACCCCCCTCAGTTTTTCGAGGGGGGAAGGGGGTACAAGGAAGGAGGATTTGGTGTTTTATACGTCAAAGTAAAGATCAAACTCTTTAGGGTGTGGAATAGAGTTAACTTGCTTTTCCTCCGATAATTTTGTCTTTACCCAATGCTCTATTAACTCTTTTGGAAAAGTTGATAAAAAGCCATTGTTATTTAAAAGTGCATAACAGCTTTCCTCAAGCGACTTTGGAAGTGGTTTTAATTCTTTTTCGTACATGTCTCCTTCGAATGGTCCGAATCCTTCGATTATTGGATCGATCTTCTTTTTAATCCCATCTATACCTGCAAGTATCATTGCAGCGTACCCAAGATATGGGTTACATGTCGCATCTATTGTTCTAAATTCTATCCTTCTTTTTTCAGGATCTTTTACGTACGCGGGGATTCTTATTGCTGATGTTCTATTTGCAAGTGCAAAAACAGCATTTGTTGGTGCTTCGAATCCAGGTACTAATCTTCTATACGAGTTTGTTGATGGGTTTGTGAACGCCATTAAAGCTGGGGCATTTTTTAGTATACCTCCTATGTAATAAAGGGCTTCTTGTGACAAGTTGTATAATTTATCACCATCGAATATATTTTTTCCATTCTTCTTGAGGAATTGGTGGACATGCATCCCATTACCAGCTTCGTCATATAACGGTTTTGGCATAAAGGTGACAATGTACCCAAATTCTTTCGCTACAAGCCTTGCCACGTGTTTTACCAACATAGTATAATCAGCTGCTTTAAGAGCGTCTATAAGTGGAAGCTCGATTTCTACCTGACAAGTTCCAACCTCATGATGATGATATTTCACAGGCACACCGTAATCTAAAAGCTTCTTAACTATAGCATTTCTTACTTCCATCAATTTGTCGAACGGTGGTATTCTGTGATAGCCTTTCTTTCTTCCTATAAAGTATTCACCTGTTTCTCCAGATTTCCAAAAAGCTTCTGAACTGTCTATCTCAAGAGATATTTTATTTGTTTTTACTTCGTACCTTACATCTTCAAATACGTGAAATTCATATTCTGGACCCAAATAGACTTCATCCGCAATTTCTTTTATAGATTCAAGGGTGTTTTTGAGAATTGTTCTTGGGTCATGAGAGCAAGGAGTCATATTCTCAACTTCGTATACATCACATATCATTGAGAGAACTTTTTCTCCGTTGTATTCTTCTATGAACACCGTGCTTAGATCTGGAATTATGACCATATCGCTACTGAAAACCTCAGCGTATCCAAGATTCGATGCATCGAATCCAACACCTTCAACAAATGTTTTTTCTGAAAAATTTGTTTTAGCAAGCGTAACGTGCCTCCATCGTCCCCAAAGATCAACAACTTTGAGATCTATAAAATTTATTCCTTCTTGTTCAATAAGTTTTAAAACATGACTTTTGTCCATTTTACTTACCTCCTAAAAGTTGTGTTTATTCTTCGAACTCTATCATAACATTTTGAGAAAACGAATACAAACGATTTGAAGTGTTCTTATTGGGTACTGACTTTTTTGATATGCAAAATATTTTTGTTAGCTCACATTTTTGAATGCATACTATGCTATACTTAGAGTTGCTTTCTTACGTTCTTTTATGGAAATGTTCCTATTTGTTGAAAGCATTTTTCGTGTATAATATAATTAATCTAATCTTTAAAGTCTTCTTAAAAATTGCTTGCCACTAAAATATCAACATAACAAGGGAGGAAAAGTTATGAAAGCCATTATATTATGTGCTGGTAAGGGAACAAGGTTAAGACCATTAACTTACACGACGGCTAAACATCTTATTCCAGTTGCAAATAAGCCTGTTATTCTCTACACAATTGAAAAGATAAAAAGTGTTGGTATCGATGAAATAGGCATTATAGTCAGCCCGGAAAACAAAATTGATTTTGAGACAAGTCTTGGAAATGGAAATAAGTACGGTGTGAATA
The DNA here is from genome assembly GCA_039630255.1 of Fervidobacterium sp. Lineage (GTDB taxonomy): Bacteria > Thermotogota > Thermotogae > Thermotogales > Fervidobacteriaceae > Fervidobacterium. The sequence goes on from JBCNVJ010000002.1 coordinate 2,502, forward strand.
TTGTTTATATCTTACAACCAGAGCCGAAGGGGCTTGCACACGCTGTACTCATGGCAAAGGATTTTCTGGGTGATGATGACTTTATGATGTATTTAGGTGACAATTTAATTATGGATGATATAAAACCTTTTGTTAAAGAATTTGAAGAGAAGAAAGAGCTTAGTGCACTTATAATGCTTTCACCTGTTAATGATCCTACAAGATTTGGTATAGCTGTTATGGAAGGTAGTAGAATTATAAAAACTGTTGAGAAACCAAAAGAGCCACCATCAAACCTCGCAATAATAGGTTTATATTTGTTTAGAAAAGATGTATTTGACGGTATAGCAAATATCAAACCATCGTGGCGTGGTGAGTTGGAGATTACAGATGCTATAGACTGGCTTATACAAAATAGAGGAACCGTAGAAGGTCATATTATTTATGGCTGGTGGAAAGACACAGGTAAACCGGAAGATCTGATAGAAGCAAATCACAAGATACTTGACGATATAATAGAAGAGTTTAAAATCGAAGGTACTGTTGAAGCTTCTTCATTGATACAAGGTAGGGTAAGTATTGGTGAAGGTACGGAAGTAGTGAATAGTGTTATAAGAGGTCCTGTTATAATAGGCAAAAATTGCACAATCTCTAACGCTTACATAGGACCATATACTTCTATTGGAGATGGTTCGTTAATAGAAAACTGTGAGATAGAAAATTCCATAGTAATGGATGAAGTGAGAATATCTAATTTTTCACCTCGAATCGATTCATCCTTGATAGGGAAAAAAGTGGAAATAATCGAAGCCGATGGAAAGCCAAAAGGAGTTCAGATAATTGTTGGAGATCTTGGAAAAGTAGTTGTTTCAAGGTAAGGGGGAAAGAACTTGGTAAAATTGATAATTACCGATCTTGATGGTACGCTGCTTGACGATGATAAACATGTGCCAAAAGAGAATATTTTAGCTCTTAAAGAGGCGATGGAAAAAGGAATTTATGTAAGTATTTCAACAGGTAGAAACTTCTATTCAGGAAAAAGGTACGTAGAAGAGCTTGGAATTGATGTGCCTGTCATTTTTCAAAATGGAGCATTTATTTATCAATGGATGGAAAAAAAGATAATTTACCAAACAGAACTTGAGTCAGATATTGCAGAAAAAGTTATAAAATTAGCAAGAAAAGAAGACTTATTTTATATTGTGTACATAGATTTTTTGGAAGAAAAGGATATGTATATAGATATAAAATACAACGGTGAATTTTCAAAATATCTTGAACAGAATTTGTGGAGGATCAATTTTGTAGAAGATGTCTTAAAGCATGTTTCAAATAAAAGAAAGGTAGCAGAAATTGCACTTGTTGGTGATGAAGACAAGATAAAAACGGTGATAAAAAGAGCGTTAAAAGGTAGCGAAAATCTAACAAGCGTTATAAAAAACAGTACAATTAATTCTGAAACTTTTTACGAGATCTTTGGACCCAACTCTTCCAAAGAACTTTCTTTTGAATATCTTTTAAAATACTTCAAAGTCAAGCCTGAGGAAACTATGTATTTAGGTGATAGTTTTAATGATATTGGAATGCTTAAGATAGTTGGTTACCCTGTTGCAATGGATAACGCACATTCGGAAGTAAAGGCTTATGCAAAGTACATAACAAAGTCTAATAACGAAGCAGGTGTTGCATACGCTGTTAGAAAGTGGGCGTTGGTTCGTTGAAGATTCTTATTACCGTTGCTATTTTACTGATAGTCAACGTAGTATTTGCTATAAGCGAACTATCTTACAAAATTCAATATATGATAGGAAATCGCCAAGCTAAAGAACTCGATGGATTATTAGGAAAATTAGAGTATGGAAAGTTGTCCCCCGACGAATTGGGGGATGTTGTTATTGGTTATACAGAGCTGTACAGTTGGGGAGGGATGGGGTATAATTACTCCGAAAAAGCGTATCAGTTAGCGGAGGAACTTATAAAAAAATATCCGGATTTTTGGAAGGGTTACTATTCGATGGCAGTTGTATTATCGCATCGTGTTCAGAAAAATAACTTACTTGCTTTAACACTTACATCAAGAATAGATTATAATCTGAACATGGCACTTAAGTATGGAAAAGATCAATGGTTACCACATTTTTTAGCAGCGATTAGATATATAGAAGTACCGTTATTTCCTGATTTAAATAAGGGAGAAGAGCTTCTAAAAAGGGCCATCGAATTAGAACCTAATCATATATTTGCCTACGTTGTTTATGGAAGGTTATATGAGAAAAAGAAAAGTTTCTGTCAAGCTGCTGAAATGTACAAAAAAGCTCTTGAATTACCCATTAGACCTGAATGGAAGATCGTAGATGAAGATGCTAAGAAAGAGGCAAAGCAAAGACTTTCGGAGGTGGAGAAAGAGTGTACCAAAAAATAAAAGGAACGGAAGATTTGTACGGTGAGCAGATGAAATACTGGTACTGGATTGAGGAAAAATCAAGAAATCTTGCAAGAATGTATGGTTACGGAGAAATTAGAACTCCCATTTTTGAGGAAACAAAACTTTTCATTCGAAGTGTAGGGCAAGATACCGATATCGTTCAAAAAGAAATGTACACCTTTGAAGATAAAGGCGGAAGAAGTATAACACTTCGCCCGGAAGGGACAGCACCTGTCGTAAGAGCGTTTCTTGAGAACGGAATGATTGCACAGGGGTTACCTCAAAAATATTTTTACATAGGTCCTATGTTTAGATACGAAAGGCCTCAATCTGGAAGACAAAGGCAATTTCATCAATTTGGTGCTGAGATCTTTGGTAGCTCATCAGCAATGGCTGATGCAGAATTGATAATCTTTGTTGATCATCTTCTTAAAGAACTTGGACTTGTGGATTACGAAATATACATAAATTCACTTGGTGATACGCAAGACAGAGCAAAGTACAAAGAGGCTTTAAGAAAATACTACTCAAAAAACTTAGATAACTTATGTGATGACTGTAAAATAAGGTACGAAAAAAACATTCTCAGGTTGCTTGACTGCAAAGTCGATGTTGAGTATGCAAAAGACGCGCCAAAAATTGTAGATTACCTTGGAGAAGATTCAAAAAAGCACTACGAGGAACTAAAAACCATGCTTGACTTTTTGGGAGTAAATTATGTTGAACAACCGAGATTAGTACGCGGACTTGATTATTACAATCGCACCGTATTTGAAGTACACCACAATAAACTTGGAGCCATGAGCGCTATCGCTGGTGGTGGAAGGTACGATGGTTTAATAAAAGAACTCGGAGGGAAAGAGGTACCTGCTCTCGGGTTTGCCGCTGGCATAGAGAGACTTATACTTGCATTGAAAACGGAAAATGTACAAGTTGACGAGATAAGAACAAACTTAGTGTATATAGCTCATTTGGGTGGAGACGAAGTTAAAGCTGAGGCACTAAGACTAGCGGAACTACTAAGAAGAGAAGGAATACCAACTGGGCTTGAGCTTACCGAAAGAAATTTGGGTGCACAGTTAAAACACGCAGCAAGAATTGGAGCAAGATTTACACTAATAATTGGTGAAAATGAACTAGAAAGAGACGTTGTCGTCGTAAAAAATATGGAAAATGGTCAACAAGTTGAATTTGAAAGAAGTTTTGTAGTAAGTGGCATTAAAGACATGATTGCAGAAAGTTGATAAATAAAATTCCCCACACAAGAATGTGGGGATTGGCTGGGAGGGGAGGATTCGAACCTCCACTGGCGGATCCAGAGTCCGCGGTCCTGCCATTAGACGACCTCCCAGTGCGATGTATATTTTATCATCTAACAAGAGAGATGTCAATAATCGGAGGTTAGGCTGATGGATGTTAAAAATACCTACTTTGTAACTTCATTTTTTTGGAAAAATTACAACGCAGCTTCAAAGGCAAAAATTGATGTTGAAGAAATATTCAGAAAAATAGGACTAAAGGAATTAAATCTTTTCAAGGATACAATAAATAGCAAATTTAGAAGAATATCCTTCAAAAAATTAATAGAGTTACTTTTGATTAATCAAAAACAGTATAAGAATTCAAACGTTATCTTCCAAAACGGTACAGGAATAGATATACTTATCGCACCAATTCTGAAGAAAACGTTTAAAGATGGAAAAAGGATAATATTCGTGCACGATGTTGAAAGTTTAAGAAGAAGAAGGCAAATTGATTATCTGAGGGAAAAGGCGATATTTCCAAATTTCACACATGCTATTTGCTGGACAAAAGAAATTTCAGAATTTCTAAAAGTGGAACTTGGATTTAGTGGGAAAACGTATGTATATGATATTTGTGATTATTTAACAAATGACATCTCACATTTGGAAAATAGTACAGATAATATTTTTCCTGTAAATAGCAAATTTATCATCGCATTTGCTGGTAATCTGAGTAAATGGAAATCTGGTTTTTTACACTATGTGTTATCCGAATTGTCTCCGAAAAATTATGTTATCCATTTGTACGGAAAAGGTTTCGACGGTCCGTTAAAAGATCAAATTATGGAATACAAAGGTGCATACCCTCCAGAAGAACTACCCAGGAAAATCAAAGCACACTTTGGACTTGTTTGGGATGGTGAGTCTGTTGAAAATATTTCTGGAACAACGGGAGAATATCTTAGGTACAACTTCCCTCACAAAGCTTCACTTTATATGGTGAGTGGCTTACCAATAATTGTATGGAAGCAAGCAGCTGTTTATAGAATTGTTAAAGAATATGACATAGGTTTTGGTATCAACTCACTTAAAGAAATAGATGAAGTACTGTCGAATTTATCGGAAAACGAATATGAAAAATGGAAGAAAAATACGGTAACTCTTGCTTACAAAATCTCCCAGGGAAAGAATTTAGAGAATATTATAAAACAAGTTATCGATGATTAATCAACATATTTTTTCTAAAGAAACTCAAAAATTTATAGAAGTTTCTAAGCAAAAAAATTATAAATTTCTTTTCTTTGTTATATTCCTTACCGTATCCGAAATTTCTTATTGGTCTCAAAAACTTATTCCCGCCGGCGTTGTGAACTACTGGAATTAAAGTTCCGTCTTCAAAATAAAATTTTCCGTCTTTTACAAAGTATTTTTTAGTTGATGTTGTTGGAATGAAATTGTAAATTGTGCTGATCTCGCAGAATTGTTCTTTCTTGATCAAATAATTCAAAAGTATTGTTTCAAGTCCCCATTTGTCCGGATTTTTGATCATTTTTTCCATACTGTTGACTATTTCTATATAAAGATCGTAAGGAAATATAAGAAATCCGACATTTATAAGCATATTCTTATTTTTTTTCATAAAATCTTTAATTTTCGTAATATCGTAGTTTATATCAGCTTCGGCGATTAACATATCCATGTGTGGTGATATCTCTTCATAACATCCTCGTATACGTGAGTTACAAAATTCAAATAGGTGACTTATATCACTTTGAAAGATTATATCTCCAGAATCACAGATCAAAACCTGGTCGTATTTTTTGCCCAGTAAAAAGTCCCTTAATTCGATAAATCTATTATTATTTATTAATCCTTTTCTGTTAGATGCCTCGTATATTAAAAACCCTTCTTCTAAGATCTTCTTCCGAATGTTTTCACTCAATCCATAGTCAATTATAAGTAAATCAATGTTTGACAATTCTACATTTTCTCTCAAAGATTTTAACCAGTGATTATACAAGAAATTTTCGTATTTTTTATTGCATGCAGTTGCTATTAAATAACTTTTCAAATTAGATCACTCCTCTGAATTTTTATCGTATTGCTTTTTAATAATTCTCATTGTTATGTAAAACAAAAATGGTGATAGAAAAAACAGACTTTTGGCTAATTTTACTCGTCGGTAGTATGGTGTTTCCTTGGTTAAAACCTTAAATTTACGTACTTGATCCCAAATTTTTTTGTTTTTTATAATCTTTGTCCATTCTTTATAAGGATAACCGTTGAATGCTAAATTTCCAATCACCCATGCGTATGACGATGGAATTATTTGAGAATCAAAAATCTCCAAAAGATCGAGCTCGCAGTTATTCAGTGCCAAAAATCTTCTCAACCTTTTCATACTCGCTACATTATGAAAAACTTTCATTGATGCGACCTTAGTGCTTGAATCTTTTCTATAAACTGCCAACGAGGTTGCTTTTTCACAAAATACAACTTTTCTAGAAAAGAAC
>JBCNVJ010000020.1:0-9954 GCA_039630255.1 Fervidobacterium sp.
TCTAACAGCAACGACAATCTTCTGACCCATCATCAGAACGCCATCTATAACAGCTTGCCCACCAACTTTCAAGTTACCACCTCTTTCTTCTTTATATTTTTCATCTTTGAAAACGAATTTGTCAAAAAAAGGTGCCCAAAATTGGCACCATTATCATACTACTTTTTTCCAAGAAAGTTGTAATAAATATCAACTACTTTCTTTGCATTGTTTTCGGTGAGAATTATTTTATAAAAGTTGTAAGCTTCCATGTCTTCTGGTGAGTTTTTCTTCATAAAATATTTAAGCACTTTGCTTTTAAAATCGATGCGCTCTTCTTCGGACATATTTGATATATTTTTTACTATCTCGAGTATCCTTTCATCATTTAAACAAGCCTCTGCTATGATCTTTAGTTCTTCCGCAAATGCCTCCATTGTACCTTCCATTGCATTTTCAACCAAATTATTAAGATTCCTTCTATAAAAAATTCCTTTTATTCTTTCATGTAAACTTTAAATGAGATACCAGTTCTTGCTTCGTTACCTATTTGGATTTCAATGAACGCTGGAACTGCATAAAGATCAAGCTTTTCCTGTTCCAAAAATCTTCTTGCTATAGCGAGGGCTTTAGAAGCTTGGTTAACCGCTCCTGCACCAATGGCTTGAATTTCAACTTTGCCGTTTTTTTTCAGCGAACCAACAATAGCACCTGCTACCTTATTTGGATTTGACTTTGAACTGACCTTTAAAATTTCCATACTACCTATCCTCCTTGTGCTGAAAAGATGTAATTAGCTATTTTTTTATTTTGTGACTTGTTTATATTCTAACATATAATTCCACAAAAATCAAACATAAACTTATACTTTCCAATAAAAAGCCATTATATTAAATGTAATACTTAAATGTAATACCTCGAAAAGCGCCGAGACGAGATGTTTTAGTAACTCATGAGTAAGTAACATAAAATTAAAGATTAGTAACAGAAAATTATTTTACAAAACATCTCAAAATGGTAAAATAGTGAATGCACTATACAGAAATAAAAAGGTACATAAAACACGTTGTAAATGGTTTAGAGATATCCCCGCACGTCTCTAAACCTACGTGTTTTAGTACCTGTAAAACATAGGAGGTGAAGGTTGTGTACGCTATTGTGGAAAGTGGAGGAAAACAGTACAAAGTAGAAGTTGGTGGACTTTTACACACTGAAAAGATTACCGGTGTTGCACAAGGAGATCAAGTAACGCTTGATAAAGTTGTTATGCTGAAAACTGACGATGGAAAAGTGCTAGTTGGTAAACCATACTTAAGAAATGTGGTTGTTACTGGAACTGTTGTTGAACATGCAAGAGCAAGAAAGATCCTTGTGGGACAGTTCATACCAAGAAAAGGGCATAAAACAATAAAAGGGCATAGACAGTGGTACACCACTGTTAGAATTGAAAAAATCGAAATAAATGATCTATGATTAAATGCAAGTTCTTTGTATCAGATGGTATCTTTAAAGAATTTCAAATCAGCGGTCATGCACAATACAATGTAAAAGGAAAAGACATAGTATGTGCGGCTGTGAGTACTGTAACTCAGCATACAGCAAGGGTTTTAAAAAAAGAGGGAGCACTTGTAGATATAAAAGATGGATATCTAAGGGTTTGGAACATACCAAGTTGTGCATTGTCCCAAAGATTTGCAGCAGAACTTTTGGAAACACTGAAAGATTTAACCGAGCAATTTTCAAACTATATACATCTGGAGGTGAATGATAATGCGCATTAACATACAACTTTTTGCAAAAGCAAGTGGTGCAGGAAGAAATGGAAGAGACAGCAATCCAAAATATTTGGGTGTAAAACGTTTTGATGGTCAGAAAGTTGTTGCAGGTAACATAATAATTAGACAAAGGGGAACGAAATTTTGGCCTGGTCAAAATGTTGGAATGGGTAGGGATTTTACACTCTTTGCGCTCAAAGACGGCGTTGTTAAATTTATTACAAAGAACAACAGAAAGTATGTTGTGGTTGTCGAGGAATAAATTTATCAATCTATAATTAGACTTGATTTTTCAGGAGGAAAATTCAAATTTATGAAAAAATCAACAACAAGGATTGCCACAATTGGTATAATGTCAGCTTTAGCTACAGGTTTGATGTTTTTAGAATTTCCAATATTTCCTGCTGTCAATTTTTTAAAATACGATCCAAGTGACATTTTACCACTCTTAGCTGGGTTCATATTCGGACTTTCAGATGGTATCTTGATCTTGGCAATAAAGGATCTGATGTTTTATCTATTAAAATCTGCAGATATAGTTGGAATCATCATGAATTTTGTAGCTGGAGCTTCATATCTTTTACCGACTGTTTTAACGTACAGATGGCGAAAAAATAGAGTTTTTGAGATAATAGCTTACGTAAATGGTGTTTTTATCGCTACCGGTGTAATGATGCTCCTAAATATGATAGTTGTCCCAGTTTATTGGAAAATATCATTTGAAGATACTTTGAAACTTCTTCCGTGGATAGCTGGTTTTAACGCAATTAAGTTTTCTATAGACTCGGTTGTGAATGCCTTCATTAGAAAGCGTGTTGAAAAGATCTTCGAAGGGTAAAAATATAGGAATTGTCGAAGGGAGGAAAGAAGAATGGCAAGGCCATTTCCTGTACAGAAAACATTGTTTCCAAAAGTAGAGAAAAAATGGTACCTTGTGGATGCTGCTGATAAACCACTTGGTCGTTTAGCCACAAGAATAGCGCTTTTGTTACAAGGTAAAAATGAACCTACATGGTCTCCACACCTTGATAACGGGAACTTTGTGGTTGTAATAAATGCTGATAAAGTAAAACTGACAGGCAAGAAATTAAATCAGAAAGTTTACTATCACCATTCCGGTTATCCTGGCGGTTTGAAATCTCAAACTGCAAGGCAACTTATTGAAAAACATCCAGAAAGAGTTGTTGAATTAGCAGTCAAAAGAATGCTGCCAAAAACTATACTCGGAAGACATCAATTTAAGAGGCTTAAAGTTTATGCAGGTGAAAACCATCCACATACTGCTCAAAAACCTGAGAAAATTGAACTGCTTTAAGTTAAGAGAGGAGGGAAATAAATGGCGGATGTTTACATGGGAACAGGTAGAAGGAAGACCTCTACAGCCCGAGTTTATCTTAAGCCAGGGTCTGGAAAAATAGAGATCAACGGAAATCAATACAATGACTTTAATGAATATTTTGAAAATAAAGTATGGACACTTCATGCTATAGAACCCCTTAAGATGTTTGGTCTTGAAAATAATTTCGATGTACTCGTCAGAGTAAATGGTGGAGGTAAAAACGGTCAAGCGGGCGCTGTTAGACTTGGATTAGCAAGAGCACTTGTAAGTTATAATCCAGATTTGAGGAAGATGCTGAGAGACAAAGGATTTCTCACAAGAGATCCAAGGATGGTAGAGAGAAAGAAATACGGTCTCAAAAAGTCAAGAAGGGCTCCACAATTCTCCAAACGTTAATTTCCTACTCTGGAATGTTTCAATTTTTCCTTCAACATCTTGGTGGCAGATGGATTATTCCATCTGCTACCTTTAATTTTAAAATGTTGAGATGATTTGAATGATAAAAAGGCAGATTATTGAACTGGTAAAAGAAAAAAACGATATCGTTGAAGTTGTATCTGAATATGTTAATTTGCAAAAAGTAGGTGCTAATTACAGAGGCCTTTGCCCGTTTCATTTAGAAACATCGCCATCCTTTTATGTAAGCCCAGCTAAAAATATGTATCATTGTTTCGGATGCGGTGCCTCGGGCGATGTAGTGAAATTTGTCCAAGAAATTGAAAATATATCTTACACTGAGGCTATTAAAAAGTTAGCTGAAAGAGCAGGTGTTGATATCGATATAGACGAAGAAGATGAGAAACGTAGCTTGTACTATTCTTTTTACAAATTGTTACATCAGGAATATTTAAATTCACTGAGAAAATCAAGTAATGTGATAGAATATCTGTACAAACGTGGGTTTTCTGAAAGAGAAATATCGTTATACGAATTTGGATATTCTCCGATAAATTCACACTTTCCACAAAAGGTGGCTAAAAGCTTAAATATTTCAAAAGAAGATCTCCAAGCTTTTGGTTTTATCAACACTGATCCATTTTCTGGAAGGATAATCATACCTATAAAAGATGATTATGGTAGGGTAATAGCTTTTGGTGGTAGGTTGGTTGGAGAAGGTGTACCAAAATACATTAATTCCCAGGATACTATGATTTTCAAGAAATCCTGGACGCTTTTTTTATTTGATCAGGCACGCGAGTACATAAAAAATGTAGACTATGTTGTCATATGCGAGGGCTATTTTGATGCACTTGCATTTCATAGAGCAGGTATCAAAAATACCGTCGCTACCCTTGGAACTGCATTAACAAGGGCACATATCTTAAAATTGAAGAAATATACAAAAAATATATTGTTGGCATTTGATAATGATGCTGCTGGTGTAAAGGCAACTTTAAAAAGCATTGAAATGATTCTTAATGAAGGTTTTAATGTAGCAATTGCAAATTTCAGAGAAGGAAAAGATGCGGATGAGATTTATCAAAAAAGCGGTTCAAAAGAGTTAATAAAAGCTCTTGAAGAATCCATTAGTCCGGAGATCTTTGTTGTAGAAAGACTATCAAGAGAATACGATTTGTTAAATCCGAACGGAATAAACGCATTTTTACAAAGTCTGTCAAACTGGAATCGTATCTTTTCTTACAATCCAGTTTCAACTGATAAATTTTACGAAGCAATAGCAAAAGTAATTCATGTTGACAAAAACAAGCTAATGGAAATGATGAAATTGCCAAAAGAAAAAGTCGATAAAACAAGAAATGACTATTCTAATCAAGTTAAAAACTCACATGCTGAAGATAGGAAGACAAAAATAGCTACAACAGAAGATTATCTAATATACATTTATTATAACTATCCGGAAATATTTAAAACCATAAATTTCAACCCTGATATTCTGGATGGAAAAGCGAAAGAGTTCTTTTTGATAGCAAAAGATTTGAACGTTTCCTTAGAGCAGTTGTCTAAAGATATGGCGCAATTTGTTAAAGAAGCTATTGAAAGGATAGATATGGATGTAGACGATAAGGTCCTTGAATATATAAAGAAGGACATAGAAATCAGAAGCCTCGAGAAAAGAATAGGAGAAATCGATGAGTTAATTAAAAAATCAAAATCTGAAGATGAAAAGAAGATCTTACTTAAAGCTCGAATTGAGCTAATAAAGCAAAAGGAAAAAATAAAGAGGTCCTCACTATAAACGAGGAGGTGTTTTTTTGTGTCTAAAACTGTCGTAAAGGAGAATACAGAACTTCAAAAAAAATTGGAAAAGCTTGTTGATTTAGGAAAAAGAAAAGGCTACATCACCTACGATGATATAGATAGAACGTTCCCCCCTGGAGACGCAGACTCACTTGATAGTAATTTTCTTGATATTGTGTATGAAACACTTGAAAAAAACAAAATAGAAATTAGAGATACTACTGACTTGTTAAGTATAGAAGAGGAAGTCAAAGCGTACCTTTCGGAAAGTCCTGAAATCTTTGACAGTACAGAACCAAAAGACTTAATAAAGATGTACCTAAGAGATATTGGAAAGATAAGACTTCTCACACCTTCTGAAGAGAGAAGGCTCGCGCAACGTGCTCAAAGTGGTGAGCGAAAAGCAAAAGAAGAACTTATAATATCCAATTTAAGACTTGTTGTAAGTATGGCAAAAAGATACCTAGGAAAGGGGCTTTCTTTTCTAGACCTCATCCAAGAGGGAAGCCTTGGACTTATAAAAGCCGTTGAAAAATTTGATTGGTCAAAAGGCTACAAATTTTCAACTTACGCAACTTGGTGGATTAGGCAGGCAATCACAAGGGCAATAGCAGATCAAGCAAGAACAATAAGAGTACCTGTTCATATGGTTGAAACTATTAATAAAATACAGAAGATAAAAAGAGAATACGTACAAGAACATGGTGAAGAGCCTTCAATAGAATACATTGCAGAACAAGTAGGAAAACCCGTCGATAAAATTGAGGAAATTTTACAAGCTGCCCCTGAAACTCTTTCACTCGAAACACCTGTCGGTGAAGAAGACGATTCTTCTATGGGAGATTTTGTTGCCGATGAAAGTATAGGTTCTCCGAAGAAAGAAGCTATAAGAATGCTCATGAAAGAAGAGATAGATAAACTTCTTGAAACATTGAACGACAGAGAAAAGATGGTACTTAAAATGCGATACGGTATACTCGATGGTAAACCAAAAACACTTGAAGAAGTAGGTCAATACTTTGGCGTTACTCGTGAAAGAATCAGGCAAATTGAAGTAAAAGCTTTAAGAAAACTCAGACATCCATCGCGCAGTCGCTACCTAAGGTTATTACAAAAACTTACTGAGGAAGATTAAAATCAAGAGAGATGAGAATATGATAATTAAGATCGCTCTGCGTAACTTTTCAAAGCACTGGAAAATAAGTTTATTAGCTATACTCGGTACGTTTGTGGCCACCATGCTTCTTGTTGGTGGTCTTTCTTTAAATGATTCTGTAAGTTATTATCTTAACCAAAAATTGTCCAAAAACTTTGGTAAGATCGACCTAGTGATTAGAGATAAGGCAGATACAATATTTTTACCTAAGGCAATTAACGTTTCTAAGGTGGAAAAAGTTCTAAAAAATTTCAAAGAAATCAAGGACTTTGTTCCTGTAAAACTCGCACAAATCCGAGCAAATATTAATGGTAAGTACGTTGATCTCTATGCAATGGCAGTGACAAAAGAATTTGAACGATACATAGGTCAGAAAGTTAAAGGTATAACTATAAGCAACGATACCGCTAAAACTTTTAACATAGCTATTGGTCAGAAGATAGAAATAATAACTGCTAAGGGATCATACAATGTGGAAATTCAGTCGTTTGGCGAACGAGAACTTAACTTCCGCGGTGAGACAGCATCAGGAAACGGAACTATATTTTTACCAGAGGATTTATTTGAAGAGTTTGGTCTCTACACCTTAAAGGAACCAAACGTTTACTTAGTAACACTCGACATGCCTGTGGAATCTCATAAAAATTTTGCCCACACACTTGCGGAATATGAGGGCTCGATTCGTGTCAATGCTGTTAAACATAGGTTGGCAACATCTCCTTTGAGCAAAATAATAGGTTATTTGTTCATCGGGTTCTCAGGCTTTTCGGTAATTTCAAGTTTTTTGTTCATAGCATCTTTTTATGGAATACTCACCGAAGAGCGTAAGGGTTCCCTTGGGGTTTTGAGAGCAATAGGATATTCAAGAGGTAGTATGTTTAGTATACTATTTTTGGAGGGCTTTATATATCTAATAATCTCTGAAATTGTTGGTGCCGCAGCAGGACTTGGATTTGGTGTATACCTTCTTGAAAAAATAAACTCATTCAGAAGAGAAGATGAATTGTTTGCATTCGTTCAAGACAAAATACCATTTTACATTACTCCTCAAAGTGTATTTTACGCAGTACTTATTGCAGCGTTTGTACCTGTTTTAATCTTGGTGTACAAAAGCATCGAATTTTCTAACGTTTCACCTTCCATACTCTACACAGGTAGAGATATAGAAGAAGAACAAAAAAGGAAAGCAACTTTCAAAAAGATTATTTATGGTTCTTTGATGTTAATTTTCTTGCTATATTTGTATAACATATCTTATAAATATTTTCTCCTTGGCATACTTATCATCGTGCCATTAATTTACAGAAATAGTCTTATATTATCCTTTTATGGGCTTTCTATCCTGTTGTCTAACATTCCAATCCTGTCCACAGGTACTGCAAAGGATATGCTTATTCGTGCAGCATTTTCGCTTGTAGGAAGTATCTATCTTGTTTTTGGATTTTTACCCTACATAAAAAAATTTCTCGAAAGGTTTAAGAGTATCCCTACAATACTCGCTATATCCTATATTGAGAAACACAAAAATCGGAATTTCGCAATTTTTATAGTGTACTCTGTTACTTTGATACTTATATTAATAAGTGCAGTGATTCCTACAAGTATATCAAAGTATATCGAATCGAAAAAAGACGAAGGTGCGTTTGGATATAATTTCATTATTATTGAAAATCCACTTAAAACATTCTTTGGTTCTTACAAATACTTAAACGATGAAAAATTTACCAAAAAATTTGAATCATTGATACCTGTTCAACTTGTTGAGGTTACTTTCCCAGGGCAAAAAACGAAACACACATTCATAGTATCTGATGAAAAAATTTTTAAATATCTAATTTTACCATCAGAAAAATTAATGAAAGAAATTAAATATATCAAGCCGGAAGATATACCTGACAAGTCCGTATATATTTCTCAAACGATCACAAAATCCAGTAAAGGTGAACGTATAAAATTGACATTGAAAGGCGTTCTACCTGGCATATCTCCGAAAATAACCGAGGAATTTATGATAAAAGGTCTCTACAATCCCGTTGAGGCATTGCTACCAATGGATGGTATTATAATTTGGAGAAATAGAAAATTCTTTGGTGCAATCAGTGGATATGTTGGGATCATAAAAGATAAAAAATTGGCGTTGGAGGCTCAGGAATTTGTTGCAAGAAAGTTCGACGGTGCTTTTTATATAACAGGAGAAATAGAAAAGCTTTACACTTCTATAGATAACCTTGTGGAATTGTCATTACAATTATTCTACCTTGGCTTCTTTGCTGGATTTGCTGGATTGGCTATCATAACATTCAGAAATGTATACGTTAGAAAAAAGCATATAGGTATGCTGAGGGCTATAGGTTCAAGTAGCAGTGTGATATTTAAAATGTTTATATACGAATCACTTATGGTTGTTATAATAGCTACAATAGTTGCATTGCTCTCAAGTACCTTAATAATAAGAGATCTCGTAAACTTTGTAAGTCCTTTATTACCATCGTTTAAAGTTGTAATTCCTTTGTGGAAGGTAGGAATAACTTTACTAAGCGTGTTCGGATTAACCATAATCTTTGTTTCAATTCCAGCAAACATATCACAAAAAATTCCACCATCAGAAGCTCTCCGCGTGTTCGATTAAACTAAAAAAATAGTAAAAATAGGGATGTCCAGCATCCCTATTTTTATTTTCTTATTGAGAGTCATTGACAATGTATCCCTAATAGTAATATTACAAAAGGAGGAAAGGAATTATCATAAAGGAAAAGAGGTGTTTGGATGTGGTTTAGTGTAGATTTTAATTCACATATTCCAGTGTATCTACAAATAAAAGAACACATAAAAGGAAAAGTTATAAATGGAGAGCTGAAGCCTGGAGAATTTATACCTTCAATAAGAACTTTAGCAAAAGATATAGGTGTGAATTTAAATACTGTTGCAAGGGCTTACAGAGAGCTTGAAATAGAAGGTATAATTCGTGTGGAGCGCGGTGAAGGGTACGTTGTTGCAAACATAGAAAACAGCAAGATCAAGTTAGAGTTGATTGAAGAATTTGAGAAATTTGTTCTAAAATTGAAGCAAGTGGGAGTTTCAAAAGATCAAATTTTGAGTATCGTCGAGTTATTATTTGACGCTCAAAAGTAAAACATAGCAATAAGATAAGGAGGTGGCAGAGTTGATACTTGAAGTGACTGATTTGAAGAAGTATTACAAAAATATAAAAGCAGTTGATGGTATCTCATTTTCTGTCAATGAAGGAGAAATTTTTGCGCTGTTAGGTCCAAATGGTGCTGGAAAAACAACAACGATTAAGTGTATTCTTGGTCTTAGAAAAAGAGATGGTGGAAAAATTACACTTAATGGAAGTGTTGGATATTTACCAGAAGGTAAAGAATTGTACCAAAGTTACACCGTTAAACAACTTATTGAAATGACTGCTTCGATTACAAAAGATTTTGATAAGAATAAATGTTTCGATTTTGTTGAGAAGTTTGACATACCCTTATCAGAAAAAGTTG
>JBCNVJ010000200.1:0-2737 GCA_039630255.1 Fervidobacterium sp.
ATTCCATAGAAAGTGTAGATTACCCTGACTACGCAAAAAAAGTCTCGGAAAAAGTGGTTAACAAAGAATGCGTTTTCGGTATATTAATGTGTGGAACAGGTATAGGAATGTCGATAGCTGCAAATAAGATCAAAGGCATAAGGGCCGCCTTATGTCTTTTTCCAGACATGGCAGCATATGCCAGAAGACACAACGACGCAAATGTACTTGTACTTCCAGGTAGGCTCATGGGTATAGAGCTAGCAAAATGGACGGTTGATACCTTTTTGAATTCTTCTTTTGAAGGTGGAAGACACGAAAGAAGGGTAAAGAAGATTGAAGAACTTGAGGGATGATATTGCTTTTTGTTCTCAGTTAAACAGGTTTTTCTCACCAAAAAAGGAGATAGACAACGGAAAATTTGTTAGGAACCCTGAACGTCCTTCAAGACTTTCGTTAGTAGATAAGTTCTTAAGAGCGCACTTTCAGGAAGTAAGCTTATCAGCTTTTCCCGAAAGTGTGCTTTTGCTTGCCCACGAAGAAAGCTATGTATCATACATAAAGAACAAATCAAGCAAGATATTAGAGGGTGAATATCTACCAGAAGTCTTCTTTGTCGATCCAATATTTGATACGGGTACACCGATAAAGAAAGAAACCTATCAAGCTGCATTTCTTTCGGTTGAAGCTACCTTAACAGCCGTAGAGTATTCATTGAAAAATTCTAAGGTTACTTACGTACTTACTAGACCTCCTGGACATCATGCAATGAAAAGATACGGTGGTGGTTATTGTTATTTCAATAACGCAGCAATTGCCGCTCGTTATCTTGAAAGAAAAGGTTTAAGAATAGCTATACTGGATATAGATTTCCACCATGGAAATGGTACACAAGATATATTTTACGACGATCCTGAAGTATTGTATGTATCTATACATGGTGATCCAAAAGTCTTTTACCCATGGTACAGTGGTTATCCAAACGAAACAGGTATTGGAAAAGCAGAAAATACGAATCTCAATATACCATTACCAGAGGGTACCAATTTTTCAGAATACAAAATTGCCTTGAAAAAAGCGTACGATAAAATAAAAGATTTCAGCCCAGATTTTTTCATACTTTCATTTGGTACTGACACACATATAAATGATCCCATCGGAAGATTTTCACTTGTTGATAGGGACTATATAGAAGTTGGAAAGTTAATTTCTAAACTTGTTGAAAAAGTCAGTGGTTCAATAATAGTTCACGAAGGTGGATACGATCCAAAAGCAAATTTGAACGCAGTGAGAAACTTTATAACAGGTTTTTTGAGTTAATTCCAAGTAAGGAGGATCAGGTATGTCCATGAAAGAAAAAATAATGTCAGATATGAAAGAAGCCATGAAGAATAAGGATGAATTGAAATTAAGAGTTTTACGATCCATAAAAACAGCTATCGGATATTTTGAGGTTGAAGGTGAGAAAAGACAAGCTACGGATGATGACATAGTCAAGATAATACTCAAAGAAATTAAGAAAAGACAAGAGTCTGTAGAAGCTTACAGGCAAGCAGGCAGAGAAGATTTAGCTCACTCAGAAGAAGAGGAACTAAAAATACTCCAACAATATGCACCTAAGATGCTTTCTCGTGAAGAAATACAAGCCATAGCTAAGCAAGTAATAATTGAACTGAACGCAACCAAAAACGATTTTGGAAAGGTTATGAAAGAGGTAATGAACAGAGTAAAAGGCTTAGCTGATGGAAAAGTTGTAAATGAAGTAGTTAAGGAGTTGCTTTCTTAAGGTGAGAAAAGCTTTGAAAATATATCCAATATTTTTACCAAATGCTGGTTGCAAAACACGTTGTGTGTTTTGTAATCAACGTATTATGACAGGAGAAGTATATCCAGATATTTATGTTCTCAAAGAAAAAGATATCAAATTTGTAGATGAAATAGCGTTTTATGGTGGTACTTTTACATCGTTACCGCTGGAAGTAATGGTCGAATTTCTTTCTTTATTCCCTGAAATTCCAAAAAGAATATCAACACGACCTGATGCTGTTAATAAAGAAATACTAAGCTTTTTAAAAGCACATAACGTAAAAACTATTGAGATAGGTGTTGAAAGCTTTGATAACGAGGTCCTTACAGCATCCAACAGAGGGTACAACGCAGAAACAGTTATCGAAACACTAAAGCTAATCGAATCAGATTTTCAAGTAATTGTACATCTAATGGTTGGATTGCCAAAAGATACTAAAGAAAAATCCATCGAAACAGTTAGAACTTTACTTAATCTAAACGTTAAACAGTACAGAATCCACCCTACTATTGTGTTTAAGGATACGGAATTGGAGAAGATGTTACAAAGTAATTTATATTCACCTTTGAGTATGGAACAGGCTCTTGACATAGTAAGTGATATGGTCATACTCATCGAAGGCAACGGTGGAAGTGTTTTGAGAGTAGGCTACCATATTCCTCAAAGTCAATTGAGATTTGTTGTTGCTGGTCCATATCATCCTGCATTTGGTGACATGCTCAGGGCATATTTAATAAGGAAAATAATAAAAGGCCTTGGCATAAAGAAGGTTATCTATCCAGAAAAATTTGAACCGTGGTTTAATGCTTATGGCAACAACAAACTATTGATAGAAAGAGAGAAGGTAAATTTAAAAGAAGGTAAATTATTTTTGGATAATCTATCCTATGAAGAAGCACTGAAGATTTATGTGGAGAAATATATTGATACAAAACAAGTAACAATTGGACA
>JBCNVJ010000201.1:0-8707 GCA_039630255.1 Fervidobacterium sp.
TAATTTTAACCATCGTTTTTGTGAGGTCGTTTGCCTATACAAATACTTACGCTGATTGGTACGGTGTATGTTTAACTGAGCCAAGCAATGGTGCAAGGTATTTTGCTCAGATTTCAGAGAAGGAAATAGATGTATTTGATAGGTTGCTTGCATGTTATACATTTGAGTACAATGCGAATCCAAGACAACCGTCTATTCTAACAAGTGGTTTTACTTACTACAGCACAATAAAAAGTATATTCCCTTCCACGTTTAAATACTGCGCAAACGGTTTTGATTATAACCTTTCGGTAAAATTGTTTGGAATAAGGCTTGGAAATTCATCAGCAGAAACAATTATAGGCTTTGGTGGTGCTATTGGACTGAATTTGGAAACAGTTGAACTTTTTTTAGGAAGTTCAAATTCTTCTTCAGATTTTAAGAATGTTGATTTCAAACATTTCAACTCAGTTCATTTTTTGAATATGATCGGAACGCTGAGAGCTTACATTGAAATTCCTTTGAATTTCTACAATTTTCCTGTACTTGCGTATATTTTTAACTATCATATAGGAATTACTGTATTTGGTCCATTTCTCCCAAACTTTGAAAGTGTATCTTCAACCAACTTCGAAAAGACATTTTCAGTTTTTAGTCACAACATTTCCATCAAACTGAAGTTTTGACATTTCATAGGAGTGATTAGGTTGCAGCTTTTGATCTTTGAATACAAAAAACTTTTTTCCAAGCCTTCGACTTATGTAGTGTTAATCCTTGTTCCTTTTATTTTTGTATTCATAAATCTTGTTTTTTTTAGTTCTGTGAGTACTACGAAACTAAGTATAGGGGTCTACAGCAAAGATAAATCTCCTCTTTCTAAATTTACAGTTGGTGTTGTTGTTTCTCTTTTTCGCGGTGGTACAATAAAATATGTTGATGAGAATTACCAAGAAAAGCTAAGAAATGGAGAACTCAACGCAGTTGTTGTAATACCAGAGGATTTTACCAGTTCTTTATTTTCTGGCAAGAAGACAACGCTCAAGTATATACCAAGCCCTGTTAACACAGAATTGTCAGTTGCGGCTTATATTGTGTTTAAGCAGATGTTTGAGGATCTTGGTGGTGGTCCGTTTTTCAATCCAAAAGTTTTACGAGAGATGTATACGGCTTCGAATGTACCTGCGCCTGAACTCACTACAGATAACACACTTGATTTTTCACATGCATTTGCACCAAGTATGGTTTTTATCGTTACAATGTTTGTTGGCTTGGTAATAGGTTCAGGACTAATTTCTCGTGAAAAAGAAGCAGGTATATTCAGATTATTGGCTCTATCTAAAATTAAAATTTCATCCTACTTTTTCTTAAAATTTTTGGTTTTATTTTCTTTAAGCGTAACATCAGGTTTGATTTCTTATCTCATATTTTATCTTCTTGGTTTAAAGGTTAATTTTATCTATTTCTTAATTTTGGTACCAATAAACGCAATTTTTTATACTTTATCTGGTTTGTTAGTTTCCGTGTTGGCACCTAACAGTTTGTCTTCAAACTTGATTGGTTCAACATTGGCTGTAGTATTTTTGCTTTCAAGTGGTACTCTCGTATCTGTGAATCAAATACCTGAATCTTTTAAACATTTTGTTACGTATTCAATAATCTACAAGAGTACTTATATAGTAAGAAATATTCAATTTTTTGGAAGAAGTAATGACGTTATCAAATTGATTTTTGAACTTCTTTCACTTTCTATCACGTCATCCTTGATTATTTGTGTAATCAGTATGATCGCTCTATTTACTTGTCTTAGACCAGACAATTTACCTGGAGTTAAGAATCCTTGAACGTAAATCTCAAAAGGGGTGAGTATCGTGAATTCATTGACAAAATTTATAGTTCTAAGCATACTTTTTGTTATTATTCTTTTCTTATCTTTAAAAGCCAACAGAGTTATTGATTTCGACTATTCAGACCAAATTACTGAAGAGGCGAGTTACAATGGTTTTCAAAAGAGTGAAAGTTCTCAGATACCGGTGAAAAAATCAGATGATGAAGGTAATATTATCTTGTCCGAAAATACAAAGAGCAGTTCGTCGCTTGAAACACAAACAGATTTCATTAAAAAAAATGAGAGAAAACCTTCAACGAAAGAAATGTCAGAACTGCCAAGCATTATAGAAACTTATTCTGAAACAACGATGAAAACGGATTTTGAAAGTACGCCAATACAATCTGGAACTTTTTTCGAAGAATCGGCTGACAAAATTTACTCGGAGATATTAGAATTTGAACAATCTGTTAGAAAATATATAAGCAAGGGTTATAGGATCTCTACATTGAATAGTGAGAACGTTAAGAACGCAGGGTTGGTAAATGAAGAGTTGGCTGAAAGGTACGAAGTTACGTTTAGAGTATCGGGTGAAGGATACGAGATAATAATTACTCCAAAGTATTCTATGAATGAGGAAATAAGGGTTCAGTTAGCGAGAAATAAAGGTATAAACTTGAAAGAAGGGATTTTGAGTTATAGCTTTTGGATAAAAGCTTACAGATAAAGGGGGATATTTATTAGAAAACATGTTCTTAGTATTTTAGTTGCTAATCTGCTATTAATATTTCAGATAGAGAGTATCCATGCTCAGCTTTTTGTTTCTCATGAATCTGGTTTTTACGATGAAACAATTACGGTTAGTATCTTTTCCACAGTTGGTGGAGACGTATACTATACTCTCGACGGCTCAGTACCAGTTCCTGGAAAAGAAGGAACGTACAAATATTCTTCTCCACTAACCTTTCAGAAAAACTACGCTAACAAACTCATGTTCATTCCTACCTCTCCAACATGGCAAGAACCTAGGGAGGTATTTCCAAAGGCAACTGTTATCAGAATCGTCGAAATTAAGGACAATAAAGTGATGGATACAGCTGTCCGAACTTATTTTGTAGGTATTAGACATTCATTACCTGTGGTCTCGATAATTGTTGATCCTCAAGACTTCTTTGATGAAGATAAGGGAATATATGTTCCTGGAAAACTTTTTGATTCCTCAAATCCGTATTGGACTGGGAATTATCATCAAAGGGGAGAAGCTTGGGAACGTCCTGCAGTTTTTGAGTATTTCGAGAATAGAAATCTAAAGTACAGAACCGAAGTTGGAGTCAGGATTCATGGAGAATTTTCAAGAAGCTTTCCAATAAAATCTTTAAGACTTTACGCGCGTAACAAAGAAAAGGAGTTTACTTACCCATTTTTCGGAAGAAGTGGATACAAAAAACTGCTGTTACGAAATTCTGGAAATGATTGGGAATACTGTTACATGAGAGATGCAGTTGTGCAGAATGTTTTTAAAGTTTTGGGATTTGATACTCAAGATAATTATCCTGTTGTTCATTACATAAATGGTGAGTACTGGGGAATTGTTTATCTTATGGAGTACTACGATTTGAGATATTTACAAATAAAGTATGGAGTAAGTGAAAAAAATACGGTTATTATAAACTACGATTTAACTATTCAAGATGGAAAAGAAGGTGATCAACAAAGTTTTGTAGAAATTCTTAATTTTGTTAGAGAGAATGACCTTTCAATCAAGAGTAATTACGAAAAAGTTTGTAACCTAATTGATATTGACAACTTTATAAATTTTAAGTTATCAGAAATTATAGCTGCAAATAATGATTGGCCCGGTAACAATGAAAGAATGTGGAGGACCTTAAAAATTGAGAACAATCCATATGCGGATGGAAAATGGCGTTGGATGATGTACGATATGGATAATTCTTTCTGGATACCAGAACATAACACTTTGAACGTGGCTATTTTTGGTGATCCAAACGTACCATGGACTATGACAGATGAAGCAACGCTGCTTCTGAGAAAACTGTTAAAAAACGAGGAATTCAAAAAGAAATTTCTTGAGAAATTCTACTATATTATGAGCAACGTTTTCATTCCTGAGCGCATAAACACAATTGTAGAAAATTGTATAAATCTTCTTAAAGATGAGATCGTACTTCATAGCAATAGATGGGGAAAACCGGATGTTGAGTTGTGGAAAGAGGACTGTTTGTGGCTGAGTAATTTTGGATACCTTAGAAAAGAGTTCATCGAGAATATCTTTAAAAACTTTTTTGAGAGTGAGTAAAAAGTAGTTTTTTATTCGAGATTATTTAACAAAAAAGATAGTTAAAACACTGAAAAAGCTTGTGAATTTGGTTAATTTCACAAGCTTTTGTTTTGTAACATTGATTAACTAAAAATTACCATTTTGATTAATTTTAGTCTTGATTAACTTTTCTGAACATGATAAATTTTCTGTGTTAGTTACCATTAAGAATGAGATAAATGAAAAAGTGGATATTCATCCGTCTATTTATGCATTATTTTTGTTTTTATTTTATATTCTTAATTCTTATCCCTAAATTCTTATCCCTAAATTTTTTTGGGAGGTGGCCTTTGTGGAGAAGAGAGAACACTGGGGTAGCAAACTTGGTTTGATATTAGCTATGGCAGGAAACGCTATAGGTCTTGGAAATTTCTGGAGGTTTCCGTATCAAGCGGCGAAGAACGGCGGCGGAGCCTTCATGATCCCTTACTTTGTTGCCTTCCTGTTCATGGGTATTCCTCTTCTAATTATCGAATGGGCTCAGGGTAGATATGGAGGTAAGTACGGACATGGTACTATAGGTCCCATGATATATTTACAAACAAGAGAGAGCATTGGACACAAAGCTGCGAAAATTTTTGGAGCTTTATCTGGAGCTATTGCACTCTCTGTGGTTATTTTACTAAATTCCTATTATAATCACATTATTGGCTGGACTCTTGGATATTCATGGGAAACGGCAATCGGTAGTTATATGGACAAATCGATTGATACAGGTTCTTATTTTGTTGGTTATATTCAAAGTCCATACAAAGTATTTTTCTTCTGGATTGTAACACTCGCAATATTGTGGTACATAACGACCAAAGGTGTTAACAAGGGGCTTGAAAATCTTGCAAAGATTGCCATGCCAGCTATCTATATATTTTCACTTGCTCTTTTGATAAGGGCTCTTACTCTTGGTTCTCCAGTTAATCCTGATTGGACACCCATAAAGGGATTGGATTTCCTCTGGTCACCCAGATGGAACGAACTTAGTTGGTCTTCAACTCTTGCTGCTGCTGGACAAATTTTCTTTACACTTTCCCTTGGAATGGGAATTATACAAAATTACGCGTCTTATCTTAAAGATGAAGATGATATCGTTACTTCAGCGACAGCAACAGCTTCTTTAAATGAAGTAGCAGAAGTTATTTTAGCTGGGACCATAGTAATTCCTATAGCATTTACATTTCTTGGAACGGAAGGGCTAAAAAGTGGTGTAGGATTATCTTTTATCGCTTTACCCAACGTCTTTAGAACGATGGTAGGTGGGCCTATTTTTGGTACATTATGGTTTTTGTTACTATTCTTTGCTGGAATTACAAGTTCAATAGCCATGTTTAATTACTTAACAGCATTTTTAGAAGAGGAATTTGGGGTCCAAAGAAAGAAAGGTTCAACTTTTGTTTTTATTATGTACATAATTGGTGGTTTGCCTATAGCACTTGAACCGATACTAACAAAGACAGCTGATCTGATGTATTTGACTGAACTTGATAATTGGGTAGGTACTTATTTCCTTGTTTTGCTTGGACTACTTGAAATAATCGCAGCCGTTTGGTTGTTCAAGTCAAAAGGATTGGAGGAAATAAATAAAGGCAGTTACTGGAAAATTCCAAGCTGGTTTTATAAGATAATAATGAGCTTTATTACACCTACTTTTATAATAATACTACTTGTTTTCTCTACTATTGATTATGCAAAGAACGGTTATTTCAAATTAATACCAGATTTTGCACTTAACACTCCTAAACTAATTCCTTGGGTAATTGCCGCAAGGATTGTACTGGTAACAGTATTTGTGTTGAGTTTTATTTTAACTTACAAGAGTATATCTCAGAAACTTGATAAGGAAAATGAAAGGAAGTGAAAATCATGTCGTCATCAGCAATAATGTTTATGGTATTCAGCTGGGGAATTATAATTGTGCTTTCTACACTTTCCATAGGAACAATTATGAAAAACTCAAAGAAGAAGTAAAAACATCTGGATCCCAGGAATTTTCCTGGGATCCAGTCTTTAAATCTCCGTAGGATTAACCTTTATGGTCCAATCCCCTGGATAATTTGAAATTACTTTTTTGACTATCTCTAAGCCTCTTTCAACATTATTTGTTTTCAAAAAAACTTGATATCTGTATTTGTTTGCTAGTTTAAATATGATATGTTCTGAAGGTCCGAGTAGTTCTATGTAATTATTGTTGACGTTATAAAAGTCCTCTGAGTTGATTATTCTTTCTAATTCATCAACCACAGTTTCTATTGTTTCTCTTGCTGTTTTTGAATCCAAATTTGAGTACATCAACTGAATAACATCTGCAAATGGTGGATAATTAAGTTCTTTTCTCAACTCGAGCTCCCTTTCGTAAAATCCTTCCGCATCTTGGTTGGATGCGTAGAAGATTATAGGACTTTCTGGATTATAAGTCTGGATTATTGCTTTTCCTTTTTCCCTTCTTCCTGCTCTACCTACAACTTGAACTAATATTTGAAAAGTTCTGAGTGGTGCGTTAATATCAGGATATGATATAAGCGCATCTATATCGATAACACCTACAAGTCCTATTTTGTAAATATCGAGTCCTTTTGTTATCATCTTTGTTCCGACAACGATTTCCAATTCTCCTGATCTTAAAGTGTCAAAAAACTTTTTGAGCTTTTCTGGATTATCAACTACTTCTGCATCAATCCTTCCAATATTCTTAGCTGGAAATAGTGTTCTAAGTTCCTTTTCAACTTTTTCCGTGCCTGTACCTTTGTCAATAAACAAGGTGGCTTGGCAATTTGGGCAGTTGCTTATTAAATTTTTTTCTTCACCACAAAGATGACATTTTAATTTATCTCTTTCAATATGGTAAGTCATGCTAACATCACAATTATCGCATTTTAATATGTAACCGCAGACAGCACATTGTACACGTGAAAATCCTTTTCTCCTTGTAAAGATAAGTACACTTTTTTTCATCTGAAGTGTTTCATCTATAGCTTTGTAAAGCTTCTCAGAAATAGAGGGGGTTAATTTTTTCTCTTTTCTCATGTCCACAACTTCGACATCTGGTAAAGATGAACTATAACGTTTTTTAAGCTTATTGTACACGTAAACTTTATCTTTTGCATTTTTTAGAGTTCCTAAGGATGGTGTAGCGGAGCCATAGATTACTGTTACAGGTAAAAATTCTAAGAAATCGCGCAAATCATAGAAAGGCTCTGAATTGTTGTAATAACTCTCGTCATGTTCTTCATCAATAACTACAAGCCTTAAATCTTTCAACGGAATAAATGCTGCACTTCTCGGTCCAACAAGGATGCTAATTTCACCCTTGATTGCCTTCGCCCAAACTTCGACACGTTTGGATGTTGTAAGATAACTATTGTAAGTTTCTATGGGGACATCAGGAAATCTTTTTCTAAGCCTTGCTATAGTTTGTTCTGTAAGTGATACTTCTGGAATTAAGTAAAGTACATTGCCAAAATATAAGTATTTTTCGATAACCTCCATGTAGATTTCTGTTTTACCGCTACCTGTAGGACCAAATATAAGATGTTTTTTTGGTTTGCTCATATCGTACGACAGTATATTATTTACAACCTGCTTTTGCTCGTCTTCAAGTACTATGGTTTGTTTTCGTTGCTCTGTTTCAACTATATGATCCAAAAGTTCAATTATTTCCCTGTTTTTCAATTGTACAATAGCATCTCTTTTTACTTTGGTATCTTCTATTAGAGTATCCAATCTTACGCAATCATTTAACAAAAGATAATTGACTACTATACATTGATCAGAAGTAAATTTGAGTTTAGAAATTTCGTCATAAGACACTTTTAATCTAACAAAAATCTCTCTTGACCTTGGTTTAGGCTTATTGACTTCGAAATCTCTATACACCCTCACAATATCGTTTAGGATGTACTGCCTATAATTTTTTAGTTTTTTGAATTCTTCATAAGGCATTTTTGGTATGTTTACCAAGGGATTAACACTCTCAACAAATAATGAAAAGTAATTATCGAAACCTGGTGGAAATGATATATCAAAATATCGGCCAATACCTGAACCAAACCTTTTGCTAAGTTTTAATAGAGCTTCTACTCTTGAAGGTTCTAAGAATGATCTGTAGTCCAATCTATCTGAAATTTGACAAGCATCCTCTAATGTTTCATTTAAAATGAGCGAACTTATATTCTCAGGGAAATCACTCAAATTATTTGCTTTGGAAACTACGTAACCTTTCATTTTTTTCTCCTTGTATTTTATAATCACTCGCTCACCGATTTCTATATCTTCTAAAGACTCACAAAGTAAAAGTTTGCTTAGAGTAGAATTGGAAAGAGCTATTGCATAGAACAAAGCAGCATCACCTCATGAAAAAATTTTGAAATCACTAAAATTCTTAAAGCAAATCACTTATGGCTTTTATAACTTCAGGATCTTTTGTTGTTGATGTCAAATAAAAACCATGAACGTATCGTGATAATTTTTCAACAACTACTGCTGCTCTCATCAAAGAGTAGTTTTTGATATCAACATCCGTTTTTTGTCTAAAATATTCTTTTGGAACAAACACGCCAGGAACTTTTGAAAAA
>JBCNVJ010000202.1:0-5656 GCA_039630255.1 Fervidobacterium sp.
TCTATTCTCCAGATATCCGGCATCCATGACATTACTATACCATTCTTAACCAAAAAGCCACGTCTCAACTCACCTATTGTAGAAATACTAAGCCCCGTTGAAGAGCTCTTTACAAGCCTAAAATCAATAGGTGAACTCACATATCCATTCAATTGACCAATCTCAAGAACATATGAACCCTCTTCTGCCTTTAAAGTTTTCGAAGTTATATAAACATCCGCACGATTCAAACGATTCATCTCACTTTGGAAATTCTCAAATTGAATATTCAACACCAAATCATCGCCAAGATCTACAGCTTTCAAACCTATCGAATTTAGATCAGAAGCTCTTATCGTCCCGGTTGTAATCGTCATCCCACTGAAACTCTTAACAACATATCTAACTTGGTTCGAACCAACAGATTGGAATCCCACAAAAACCTTCGCATCTGCACCAATAAGTAGAGAAGTAAAAGTTAAACTCGAAGTATTTGTAAGAACATTATCTACCTTTGCGACAAGATCTCGGTTAACCGTATCAAAATACGCAGTGCCATTGAATTGAATCAAAGCTACCCTTTCTCCACCGGCAGTTATACGAATACTAATATTCGTAATATTAAGCAACGTATTAGCCGTGCGTACATCTTTAATTAATTTAAACGAAATTGTAGTACTCGTAGTTGGTTGATCATATCGACTCGAACCTAAGACAGTTCCATTCCTAATAGCCGTGACAAGTAAAGAATTAGTGCTAACTGATTTGAAAGCCAACGTAATTGCTACACCATGCACGAGCACTTGGACAAACGAAGTATAATTACTCCCACCAAGATTAACAACAGGAATTGAATTAGTTCCTTCGATATTTGTTCTAATAGATTCTGTTAGAAAACCATTCGCTGATACGAACATCTTTGAATCCACAAGTTTTGCTGAGTAAACTGTATTCAAGCCGGAAGGTCCACCATCTGCGAGGTTAACACTCAAAGCCCCCATAAAAACAAACTTATTACCTATTCTAAAATCATGCAAATAAACCTTACCATCACCTGTTAACGTATTTGAACCAATAGTCGCAACACCTGGTGCATCCTTGTACACTACAACCCTAACTTGGTTGTTTCCAACACTTTTAAATCCAACCCAAAGATCCGTACCAATATTAGTTGAGATCTTTCTGTAAACAAAATCATGTGCTGTATTTCCTACATCGATATAAACATTTTGAATACTACCAGTTACAATCTGAGAAGTCCATGTAGCAATAGCTTTTACGTTGATTTTTGACAGATTAATTTCTTCCGCCTTCAAATCTATATTACCACCTGTAACAACCTTTACATCCGCTCTAAACCTGAAACCTTCAAGCTTTCCATCAAGTAGTTTCTTAGTATTAAACTCCGTAGCACGAGCAATTCTATCGATCTCTTCTCTTAACTGATTTAACTCTGCTTGTATTTGATCTCGATCAACGTTTGTATTTGTATCAGTTGCTGCCTGAACTGCCAACTCTCTCATACGTTGCAAAATAGCATGTACCTCATTTAAAGCACCTTCAGCTGTTTGAATAAGAGAAATACCATCTTGAGCATTCTTCATAGCCATTTCAAGACCACGAATCTGACCTCTCATCTTTTCACTTATTGCAAGACCTGCTGCATCATCACTTGCCCTGTTGATTCTTAAACCGGAAGAAAGCCTTTCAAGAGACTTCTTCATGTCTGAATCAGTAAGAGTAATCTGCCTCCATGCGTTAAGCGCAGATAAGTTGTGATTAATCCGCATAACCTCACCTCCTAAGGTATATAAAAAACTAACAAAAATTTAATCTAATATTTCATCTATTTTTTTCTATCCTTTCGACGAAAAATCCTAAGAGATTATTTTTTATCTCTTTATATATAACCTTAAACCCCAATTTATTCATTAGATTACTAATCTGTTTGTAATCTCTCAATATAGTAAAACCCGGATAATACCATACATCATCATTCCTATCTTCGATATTTGGTAAAGCTGTGAATATCAAAGCATATTTTGCATTGAAAAGCAAATTACCTACATCGTAACTTCTCTCAAATCCTGATAGAACTATCAAACTTTGACTTTTTTCATTTATCTTAATACCAAACCTTGAGAACACACTGAAGTCAAAGTTAGACTTATCAACGTCAAATACTAATCGGACATCATCAAATTCCAATTTTGAAACCATTGATTCCAAAAACTCATTACTAATAATCATATTATTTCTTTTCAAAGCATCAAACTCGCGTTTCAAAAAGATACTCAAAGCATCCTCTGTTGGTAGAGGCACTGAGTAATAAAAACCTTCTTTTGAAATCTTCCAAGTTCTTACCGGTTGTATGATACCTCTACAGGAAAACCTTTCCGAAAGATTTCCAACCCACACCTTTGGATCGTCGGGATTGTAATAACTTGGTAAATGTGCGGGATACAACTCAGTGTACCTGTAATTTTTCTCCTTAATATCCGCTAAAACCTCATTTTCTTCTATTGCCCGTATATGGTAAGAGTAAGCAGTCTCAAGGTCTTTTTTCTCAAACGCCTTAGCGAGGTGATAATAATAATTTTTAAACAAATTTGGTCTGCTTATCTGCATTAACAACTCTATTTTCTTATCATCGTCATCGCTACTTATCGCTGAGACATACTTTGCAAAATCATGATTCGAAAGCAAATAGACATTCACAAGCTCACTCTTTGGGTAATTATCAAGCGAGATTATAAAATCGTTATTTGATACATAATATTTCCACAAATCATCTGCCACACCTTCAATATCCAAATCTAAAAGACTTGTCTTCAAATCTTCGATGATAGGCTTAATAAACTTTGAAATCAGAGGATTATTTCCTGCCGCCTTTTTATAATAATTCAAAGCATTCTTTACATTTTTCAATCTCAGATAAGTATCACCTATCAATGCTTCTATCAGACCTTTAAACAAAGCATTTTCTGTCTTTTTAGTAAGATCATGTAACCATTTAATAATCCTTTCAGGCTCGTAGTAATCTTTCTTCAGATAATACAAAAAGATAAGCCCTGGAATACCATGCTCATCAAGAAACTTATCTTCTGGCGTATCGCTTAAAAAATACGAGTAAATAAAGTCATTATCAGGTTTTTCAACCTTTTCCCTTAACCAAAATTCTAATTTATTGGCAACGGGAAAACCCTTCAAAAGCAAAATGGCTCTATCAGAAAGTTCAACTTTATTTTTAAGCAAATTCACAAGCAGCTCTCCCATTGGAAAAACTATCCTATTACTCAAAGCTTCACTCAATATCTTCTCAAACACGTAATCATATTTCTCGAAAAATTCCTTCGTCTTCTTGGAAAAAACATTTATAACGGCACCAAAAAAAGTAGCCTTAAGGTTTAAATCCTTTATCGCAAAAAATTCGTCAAGATACTTATCAACATATTCCTTTTCATCCATTTCAAGAGCGGTAGTGACCATAATTCCCACTAATTTATCTCTTTCTTTCAAAGAGTTGATAGTCCAAGTGAACTTTTCTTTCTCTGCCATAACAGCATCGAGAACTTTAAAATAATCTTTTGCAAATTCAAAAGCCTTTTCATAATTTCTATCGTTGAAATATTTTATTGCAAACCCACAGTACGGATCAGGATATTCTGGTGAAAGTCTTAAACATGCATCAAGCAAATTTTCTCCTTCTTTAATTTGGTTGGAGCTTAATTCCATACCGAATATATACATAAATTCAAGTGCAATCGTTGGGATATTTTGAACTTTTGTAAGCATATTGGCAATTTGCCAACCTACCCTTACATGTGACCAATAATGTGGACTAACAGTCTCGGTTTTGTACAATTGTACAAGGTAATAAATTTTCTCACCAACATTTTCAGCATGTTTAAGATGTTCTTTTATCAGATTTGCAGTTCTTGCATATTTCTTTTGCTTCAACTTCCTCGTCCAGATGTATCCATAGTGTAACAGCGAAAATGGTGCATAAGAAACTTTCGGTTTATAAATTGCCTGGTTATGGACTATATTCTCAAACTTAACAGTTCCATTCCTGAAGATACGTGCCGAAGAAGCAACTTCTTGCATTTCAAAACTCCAGTCAAGGTAACTGATAGTTGGTAAATAAACTGTATTCACATCGCTTGGTAAAGCCTCAAGATAACTTCTTAATCCTTCCTTCATCTCCGTGGTAGCTTCTTCATCAGCATCCACAATAAACACCCATTCACCTGTTGGAAACTGTAAAGAATAATTTCTCGCCGCTGAAAAGTCGTTGTTCCATTGATAGAAATATATCTTATCAGTGTATTTTTTTGCTATTTCTACAGTTTTGTCTACTGAACCTGTGTCTACTATAACAATTTCATCAACAAAATCTTTTAGACTCTCCAAACATCTTGGTAGGTTGTTCTCCTCATCTTTGACTATCATTGCAACAGATAAAAACGGCTTATTTTTTTGCATCCTTGCACCCCCGTATTAATTGAAATTATAAAATCACCAAATTATAATTCAATGTAATTCAAAATAACTCCTAAGCTAAGGTAATTAGAAAAAAACCAAGCAGCCTTGTAAGGCTGCTTGGTTTTTCAATTGTAAGTTTTGTTATCTTAACAATTGCAAGACATTTTGTGGTTGGGTATTTGCTTGTGCAAGCATTGACATACTCGATTGCAAGAGTATCTGCTGTCTTGTGAATGCCATCATTTCCTTTGCCATATCTGCGTCTCTTATACGGCTTTCGGCTGCTGTTAAGTTTTCTGCTGCCACACCGAGGTTTGCTATTGTATGTTCGAGCCTATTTTGGACAGCACCGAGTGCGGCACGAGCACTACTAACTTTATGTATAGCCGCATCAACGACCATGATTGCTCTTTCGGCACTATTTTGATCCGTTACCTTTAACGAAGAAGTTGTGATACCAAGTGCACCGGCACTCATATCATCGATACCAACGAACATATTATGACCTTCGTTTGAACCAATCTGGAAGACAAGCTGTGTATCTTGTGTATACTTACCCTCTATCCTTGCAACAGCAGAATCGATTATCTCTTCGTTTGGTAGTGCGCCTCCAAATTCTGATATAGTGTGTTCATCTGGTCTCCAGCTGTAGATTGTACCGTCTGTTACAGAAAATCCTTTCCTGAGAGCTCCTTGATTGGATATACTCACACCAGCGCCATCGCTCTTAACTACCCTAAAGTCAAGTTGTGAACTCACACCACCTATGAACTGACCAACTTCAACCACGTATGAACCTTCATTTGATTGATAATTCTTAGATGTCAAATAGATATCTGCTTGATTCAGTCTTACATACTCGCTTTGGAATTGCTCAAACTGGATGTTTAATGTCAAATCATCACCAAGGTTCACCGTTTTCAAACCTATAGCATTAAGATCTCCTACACCTATCGTTCCACTTGTGATCGTCATTCCACTGTAACTTCTTACCACATACCTTACCTGATTTTGACCTACCGACTGGAAGCCTACGGCAATTGCTGCTCCTCCACCTATGTTAAGTGTTGTAAATGTCAAGTTTGAGTTATTCGTTGTAACGTTATTTCTGTTTGCAACAACTTTTGATTGATTAGTATCAAAATACGCTGTTCCACTGAATTGGAAATTGCGTAATTTTTCAGCTCCTGTT
>JBCNVJ010000203.1:0-12363 GCA_039630255.1 Fervidobacterium sp.
GTATGACCATTGTTTGGGTCAACATTTCTCCTTAATCCAACAGCATCAGCTGTAGTTATCGCTAAAAAAATGGCAGCAACAGCTGTCATTGGTGATTGAAATCCTGTAGTATAACCAACTGCCCAGGCCAAAGCGGAAGTGGTAGCTACATGAGCACTTGGCATTCCACCGTATCTTCCAAAAACTTTCACATCTTTGTAAATTATAACTTTGATAAATTGAGCTCCAAGAAAACCAAAAAACGCTGATAAAAAGCATACATTTTTCAACAGCTCAACAAACCATTTCATAACAATGCACTCCTAAGTAAGGTAAGCAATCAAAGACTCAGTCTTCTCTTTTTGGCGGAATTAAGTACTTTTTCTTCAAGTAAAGTAAGTTACCTTCTTTAACATCTCTGAACTCCATAACGTCGAAAATACGCTGAATTATATAAACACCAAGTCCACCAGGTCTAATATCATCTAAATCTCTGGATTTAATTTTACTTGGATCAACCTTTGGACCAAAATCTTTGAGAAGTATCTCAATTGTATCTGGATTTACCCAACTGACCGTCATTACAATATATTTGGGTTCATTCTTATACGTGTGTTGAATGATATTAGCTATTGCTTCGTTGATAGCTAATTCAGTATCGAATATGTCTTTATCAAAAACACCTCTAAATGCCAAAAATGTATGTAAAACAGCCCTTGCTATTTTTATATTTTCAACCAATCCAAGGAATGAGAGCGTTAATGTTTGTTCCAAAAAGATCGCCTCCCAGTACTCTGTCTATATCTATTTAACTACAATGTTAGATAAACTCTTCAAATTCAAGTTGTGACAAACTCTGGCTTGATTTGGCAACGCATATACCAAGAGCTATCTTTTCTATGTTTTTAACTGGGTCAAAATAAGTTGTTTTTCTAAATTCGTTTAATTTTCTAACCACGTTCGGAAAATACTTATCATCAATTTCAGAAAACAAAAAATACTTCAAGAAATTCTCCCATTGTTTGAGTTCCAAGTCTTTTTCTAATGCCAACTTTGGCAACTGTTCGTAATTACCTGTTCCAAACCATTTAAGCACCAACAAAGCCTGTCTTAAACCCTCTTCAGGTGTTTGTACTACAGATGATAAACAATATCCATTCCTGGGCTTTACTTTGACACTACTTGGTATGATGTGTATATCTTGGTTGTGGTAGTTAACAACACCAAAAGTTATATTAGAAAGCGAATACCTTGAAAGTTCTTTTTCCTCAGCATTGTTATATTTTACCACAAGTATTCTGAATTTTTTCAAATTTGTTTTGAAATGCATTGAGAGCTCTTTTATTTCTTCGGGATAAATAAAATTTTCCATTAATAATTTTCGTAAATAGCTATCAAGAGTCTGATTAAAAACTTCCTTTTCGTTACTTATTTCAACAAGGAGGGTCAATTCACCAAAAGAATAAGGTAAAATAAGATGCTTTTCGCCATTGTAATCGTATTCAACCTTAACTTTCGACATCATCGCAATTTTTCCATAAATTTGCTTTTCTGGTTCCATCTCGTCAATTTGAGAATATACCTTCATCTACAGCACCTCAGTATTCTTAGAATTGGAGAAGTTAAGGTTATCACGTGAGAATTTTAAAGAATAGACACACCCACAATAATTTTGTCTGTAAATTCCAAGTTGCTTTATAAGTTTTTGTGCGTCGTTGTAAAGAAAGCTTTTTCTATAAACGTTCGGTAGATAAACAACACCACTGCTTTTTCCAAGTTCAAGACCTATTTTGTTTATAATTTCTACAGATTTTTTTGGGGAGGCTGTTAAACTAGTCGACAAAGATTTGTAATCAAACTTTTTTGCCACTTCAAAGCTTTTTTCGAGTCTTATTCTTATACATATTTCACACCTTTTACCAAGTTCTGGATCGTTTTCAAAACCTTTCGTTTCTTTGAAAAAGATTTCCGGTTCATATGAAACATCAAGTACATTCATGTTAAAAAGCTTTGCAACTTTCAAGACTTCGATATATCTTTTCTTATACTCGTCCTCAGGGTGTATGTTGGGGTTGTAGAAAAATATATCTCCACGTGCCCCTGATAAGTATGATATCACAAGATCTGGTGCGCAACATACATGCAACAAATGACAGCTTTTGTATGTTTGATGAATTATATACATGATGTTTAAAACCCCTTCTTAGAATCGATAAGCAAAGTTACCGGTCCATTGTTATGTATCTCAACTTCCATATGTTCTCCAAAAATCCCAGTTTGAACAAATACACCATAGCTTGCCACCAACTCAACAAATTTTTCATACAATTGCTGTGCGATCAACGGACTGGCGCTTTCTGTGTAAGATGGTCTTCTGCCCTTTCTACAATCACCGTAAAGAGTGAACTGAGAAATTATAAGCGCTTCACCATTAACCTCTAATAAAGATAGATTCATCTTTCCATTTTTATCATCAAAAATACGCAAATTAACAATCTTTTCAGCCATGTATTTTGCATCATCTATATTGTCATCTTTTCCAACACCAAGTAGAATCACTACACCTTTGTTTATTTTACCTACGATTACACTATCGACTGATACACTTGCTTTTGTAACACGTTGAACAACAGCTCTCACTAAGAACGCACCACCTTTCTAACACCTGGAGCCGTTTTGAAGAAGCCTATTATATTTTCTAACTCCTCAAGTGACTTTACATTTACGTTTAACGATATTATAACATAATCGTCTGATATGCTCTCAAATTTGAAATTTCTTATCTCTATTTTCTTATCCATCGCTTTTGAGAGTAAATCAGGCACACGTTCTTTTTTATCGAGTTCCATTTTCACAAGCACACCAAATTGTGCAGTGATATCGGATCGCCAAATAGCTGGAAATTTTCTGTCATTTCCAAGATTTGATATATTTACACAACTAGCACGATGAATAACCAGTCCTCTTTTGCTTGCTACACCAACTATTCTATCTCCAGGTATCGGATTGCAGCATTTGGCAAATACAGTTTCTAAACCATCGACTCCGTCAACAAGGACCAAAGTCCCCGTTGATTTTTTCTTTCTTGTCTCCATCTTTTTCTTTTGTTGTTCTTTGTAACCAAGAATAGTCATTAGATCTTCTTGTGTTATAGTTTTGTCTCCAAGCCGAGTTATAAATTCTTCTTCATCTATTTGATGAAGTACCTGGTATTTTTTCAATTCTGGCCTTTCAAGCAGTTCTTCTATCGATATGTTAATTCTCTTAGCAACCCTGCGTAGTACATCCTTTCCGCGCTCAATCAATTGTTCCCTTTCTTTTTCTTTGAAAAATCGTTTTATCTTCGCCTTTGTTCGTGGACTTTTTGCATATCTTAACCAGTCAAGGCTTGGTCCTGGAGACGATTTGTTTACGATTATTTCAACGACATCACCGTTGTTTAATTGATAATCTATAGGTACTATTCTTCCATTAACTTTAGCACCCGCGTAATGATGACCAACTTCTGTATGAACAGCGTACGCAAAATCAATAGGCGTAGCACCGTAAGGCAAGTGTATTATCTCACCTTTCGGAGTTAACACAAAAACTTCAGACATCTGGAGTTCTTTTTTCAAGTCATCTAAGCTTGCATAACCTTGCGCTAATTCCTTTCTCCATTCAGCGAGTCTAAGGATCCATTTTTGTTTTATATCTACAGCTTCTTCACCTTCTTTGTACGCCCAGTGTGCTATTAAGCCGTATTCTGCTTCTTCATGCATTTGGTAGTCTCTTATTTGTACTTCAAGAGGTTCACCAAACTGTGTTATCACCGTTGTATGTATGGAACGATAACCGTTGGATTTTGGAGCAGCTATGTAATCTTTAAATCTACCTGGTAACGGTACCCAAAGATTATGCACAATACCGATCGTTGTATAACAACTCGTTACGTCTTTTACAATAGCACGAAGCCCCATTAAATCAAAAAGTTCATTGAAATCTTTGCCTTTCTGCACCATTTTTTTCCAAATGCTGTAATAGTGTTTATACCTTCCTTCAACTTTCGCCTCTATGTTATGTTCCCTGAGGGAATTCAAAAGTTGTTCGATATAAACTTTTAACCTTTCTTCCCTTTCTACTTTTTTCTGAGCAATTAGCTGCTTTATTTTTTGATATTCTTCATAGTAAAGTACTTTGAAAGATAAATCTTCAAGTTCTGATTTAATAACGTTAATACCAAGTTTATGTGCGATCGGAGCGTAAACTTCCAAAGTTTCCATAGCCTTGTATCTTTTCTTTTCAATATCCGCAACAAAGTCTATCGTGCGCATATTGTGTAATCTGTCTGCAAGTTTTACAAAGATAACCCTTATGTCTTCTGCCATTGCAAAAAGCATCTTTTGAATAGTCTCTAATTTTTTCCTTTGTTCTACGTTCCCAATAGGCGCATTTATTTTGCTGACTTTTGTTACACCATCAACTATCAGTGCTATACTTTTTCCAAATCTTTTTTCTATCATTTCGTAGGTTACTTTACCATTACTATCTTCTATTGCATCATGAAGTATAGCAGCAATTATGCTATCCATGTCAAGCTTCAACGTTGCAACAATCTTTGCAACTTCAATGGGATGAACGATAAATGGTTCACCTGATTTTCTATACAAGCCTTCGTAGGCCATTTTAGCCATTTCTAAGGCTTGTTCAATTTTCTCCTTTTCGTCTTCACTCACTTTTTTATCAAGTAGTCTTTCTAAATCTTTTACAAAATTTTCGCAATCTACACTAAGGTCTTCTTTTTCTTCTGTTAATACTTTTTTATCTTCTGAATCTTTTACTCCGCCTTCCATATGGATACCTCTTTAATTTAATGTTATATTTTAAATAACCAACTTCTTAACGGCATCAAATTTTTCTTTATCGGCAACGTGTAAATATATACTCGTGGTACTCAAATTTGCATGCCCTAAGAGTTCTTGAACGATTTTAACGTTTACGTTGTTCATTATCAAATGTGTCGCAAAAGAATGTCTGAGTGTGTGAGGATGTATATGTTTTATTATTCCTGCTCTCTTAGCAGCTTTCTTGACAATTCTAAAAACTGTTGATGGATGTACAGGTTTACCTTTGTTCTCTACAAAGTAAATCTTGGGTTTATACTTATTTAAATATTTCTCAAGTAATGGAACGATTAATTCATTGATTGGCACAAGTCTGTCTTTATTGCCTTTACCCATCACAATTTTCAAATACGGTGGATAAAGTGAAATATCTTCAATTCTCAGATTACACAACTCACTAACACGTAATCCACAAAAGTAAAGTATTGAGATTATGGTTTTGTATTTTAGTTCCTTTACTTCATCGTAAGCATTCAACATTAACCTGACTTCCTCTATGGTAAGGAAGTTTGGAATTTTCTTTCTTAACCTCGGATGTCTTATTCTTTCCGTTGGATTTTCACCTATTAAACCGAGTAATTGTAAATAATCGTAAATAGTTTTTATTGAAGAAATATACCGAGAAATAGTGCTCTCTGCAACATTATCACCCGTTATTTCACCTTTTGACAATGCTTTCACAAAATTCTCCACGTCGGATCTTGTGACATCCTTTGGGGTTTTTTGGACATATTCGAAGAATTTTTTTATATCTTTTAAATATGCCTTAACTGTGTTTTCGGAACTTCGTCTAACATGCACGAGGTAGTCTTCATACATTCTGAGTAAGGTTTGTATGTCGATATCTAATCACTCCCATTTGAATCTTCCATTTCTTCAACAAGCAGTTCGTATGCTTTTTTAGCAGCATCTTTCTCGGCATCTTTTTTTGAATATCCACTTCCAGTTGATATCTTGCGTCCTTGTATATACAGTTCAACGGTAAACTTTCCGTTCTCATCATTTTTAACGGTTCTGTATTCCGGCAGTTCTTTGTAACGCTCCTGGGTTATTTCTTGTAAAGCGGTTTTATAATCGAATATTCTCTGACCTGTCAAAAAGATCTCTATCGCCGTAGCAAAATTTCTACCAAAAACATTTATTACACTTTTAAGTCCGCCATCAAGGTAAATAGCAGCGCAAAGAGCCTCAAATGCATCCGCAAGAATACTGCTTCTTGATCTTCCACCCGTTTTTTCTTCACCTTTGCCAAGGAAGATGTACCTACCAAGCTGATATTCATTTGCTATTTCGGTAAGTACTTCTTCGCTGGCAACGGCTCCTTTAACTTTTGCCATATCTCCTTCCGTTGCTTCAGGATAGTTTCTGTAAAGCAAATCACAAACTACCAACTCCACGACAGCATCTCCAAGAAACTCCAGTCTTTCATTGTTTTTAATATTTCTACCAAGTTGATTCACTTCGTATGTGTAACTTGAGTGGCAGAGGGCATTGAACAAGAGCATGATATCTTTGAAATGATATCCGAGTTTTTCCTCAAATTCTCCAAGTATTCGTCTTTCTCTGTCGCGTATGTCTTCCATTCACGCACCTCCACAACATGAAATGTTCTAAGTTTATTGTTTCTTGATTCAAGCCATTCAACCTTGATAGGTACTGCGAATTCTGGTTTTAATTTTCCTTCGGTAATCCAAAATTTAGATTCTTCAACCCTGTATATAGATGGATTAGCTACGACCGTTAGAATAAGTGGTTTATCTGCAACAATAACCTCATCGATAACGCTAAGTTCTTCAATTTCGCTTGTTATTTTATACACCTCTTCTCTAAATGGTTTTAAATTAATCACAGCAATATTTTTTGAAAGTGGACCTACTATCTTTACGTTCGCAACTTCGTTATTTGATGGAAAATGTCTTAGCAGTATTTCATTTGCAAGCGCAGTTGCTTGTCCATGATAAGATGGATTCGTCATTGGTTTAAGCAAATGTTTTAATTTGCATCCTTCTCTAAGTGCGTGTTCTCCTATTCTTTTTATCTTTACACCAAATTTATCAAGTATCATCCTAATTTCATCCTTTCCTAAGTCGCCAAGAGGTGCGTACATCCCATTAAATACCCTTAACCCTGTTTTGCCCCATGTGTCTGATAAATTTGAACCAGTTACTACCAATCGTCCATTTGCGTAATCAAGTACACTTTTCATCTTAATTTCCTTTGTACACATATTGCAAGAAGGACCGTATTTCCAAATTTTCTCTTGACCTAAGTTGGTAACAAATGTCAATTTAAAACCGTATTGTTCAGCAAACTCGGAAACTATCTTAATGCTGTTTTCATACGTGTACGGACCATAGACAACATGAACCAGTTCCACATTTTCTTTACCTACTGCTTCTGCACAAAGCAAAGCTGCCGCAGTGCTGTCCATACCTCCGGAAAATGCAACAACAAAATTTTGCTTGTAATGGGAAAAAATGTGGTTAATATCTTTGATTATTGATTCAACATTTTTGTACATTTTCTCATACCTCCAAAATCAATTCTCTCGAGGGTCTTAAAATTGCTTTTTTGTCAATTATTATACATATTTTACCATGACTTTGGCTGAAATTGAACATATATTACCTCTTTGTGATATCTATCGCACTTGGAAAAAATTTCTAAACTGTTGTTAGCTTTGAAAAGATTAAAAATCATGATAAACTTGTGACTGGAGGTGATAAACATGTTGCCAGATATCGAAATTGCTAAAAGTGCTAAATTGAAAGATATAACAGAGATATCACGCTATTTGGAAATTCCAGAAGATATGGTAAAACTGTATGGAAGATATATAGCAAAAATAGACCACAAGTATTTAAAAACCTTGCAAAATAGACAGGATGGTAAACTTATTCTTGTAACTGCGATAACTCCAACACCTGCTGGTGAAGGAAAGACTACAACAAGTATAGGACTTTCAATGGCGTTAAACAAGATTGGCAAACGATCTATAGTTACAATAAGAGAACCTTCACTTGGACCTGTCTTTGGGGTTAAAGGAGGAGCTGCTGGCGGAGGCTATTCACAAGTTTTGCCAATGGAAGATATAAACTTACATTTCACAGGTGATATTCATGCAGTTACAACTGCACATAACTTGATTTCGGCAATGATAGATGCACATATAAATCATGGTAATGAACTTGGAATAGACATAAGAAAGATTTATTGGAAGCGCGCTATGGACATGAATGACAGGGCATTAAGAGAAATAGTTATAGCCCTCGGTGGTAGTGCAAATGGTTTCCCACGTGAAGATGGATTTATCATCACAGCGGCTTCTGAAATCATGGCATCGTTGTGCCTTGCGAAAGACTTACAAGATCTGAAAAACAGAATAGGAGAGATCATAATCGCTCAATCAAATAGTGGATTAGTAAGAGTAAAAGATCTACACATTCAAGGTGCTGTTACAGCATTGCTAAAAGATGCAATAAATCCCAATTTAGTGCAAACAATCGAAAATACGCCAGCATTTGTACACGGTGGCCCATTTGCCAACATTGCTCATGGTACAAACAGTATTGTAGCAACAAAACTTGCACTTAAACTTGCAGACTATGTTGTAACCGAAGCAGGTTTCGCAGCGGACCTCGGGGCTCAAAAGTTTCTTGATTTCGTCGCACAGGTAGGTAACCTTTTCGTTGATGTTGTAGTTATCGTGGCCTCAATCAGAGCTCTCAAATACCA
The DNA here is from genome assembly GCA_039630255.1 of Fervidobacterium sp. GTDB lineage: Bacteria > Thermotogota > Thermotogae > Thermotogales > Fervidobacteriaceae > Fervidobacterium. Next base: position 8,598 of record JBCNVJ010000203.1, read on the forward strand.
CGGTGGTGTATCAAAAGATGATTTATCAAAAGAAAACACAGAAGCAGTACTAAAAGGGATGGATAACTTGAAAGTCCATGTTGAAAATATGAAAAAATATGGGTTACCTGTAGTTGTTGCACTTAATAAATTCTCATCAGATACGAACTCAGAGATAGATGCTGTGTTGAGTAATTGTCCAGTGAAATGCGTGGTAAACGAAGCTTACTCAAAAGGCTCCGAGGGTGCAGTAGATCTTGCACGAGCCGTCGTTGAAATTGTTCAGTCCACACCAAGTCAGTACAAACCACTTGTGAGATTAGACTTACCAGTTGAACAAAAAATCGAGATAATAGCAAAAGAAATTTACAGGGCTGGAAAAGTTATATACACAGACATTGCAAAGTCAAAGTTATCCATGTTAAAAAAGAACGGATTTGGTAACTATCCAGTTATAATAGCTAAAACGCAAAATAGTATCTCAGATGATCCAAAGAAAATAAATGCACCATCTAATTATGAATTTACAATTCGTGATTTTCAAATTAGTGCTGGCGCTGGATTTGTTGTAGCTTTAGCTGGAGAGATAATGCTAATGCCGGGTTTACCAAAAGTACCAGCTGCCGTAAATATAGATATTGACGAAAACGGTGAGATCAAAGGATTATTCTGATATTTAAACAAATAGCGACAGATAATTGAAAATGTATACTTGAAGATATCTAAACATATATGAGAAAAAAGAAGATTTTAATTAATTTCATCAGAAAATGTGATACACTTCACAATAATTATAGTTGCTCATGACAACTGCATAAAGGATAATAGAAATGTACTTACCCAGAATGCTGCAGGTTGAACCTGCAACAAAAAAGTCAAGGAGGGTGCAAGAAATGAAACTAAGTACTATGGGAAACCTCAAACCGTTTGGTCCGTTGTACGAAAATGCTCAAAAACAGTTCTTGAAAGCAGCTGAATTGATGGACCTTGATCCCAACATCGGCAACTTTTTACTTTGGCCCCAGAGGATATTAGAAGTTCACTTCCCAGTTGTAATGGATGATGGTAGAGTTGAAATATTTGAAGGCTTTAGAGTACAACACAACACAGCAAGAGGACCTGCAAAAGGTGGTATTAGGTACCATCCTGATACAACTCTTGATGAAGTTGCTTCACTCGCTTTTTGGATGACCTGGAAATGTGCTGTTATGAACCTTCCATACGGTGGTGGTAAGGGTGGAGTCAAGGTTGATGTGACTAAGCTTTCAGAGAAAGAGCTTGAAAGACTCAGCAGAAGGTACTTTTCTGAAATTCAAATATTAGTTGGTCCACAAAAAGACATTCCAGCTCCAGACGTGAATACAAACGCTAAAATCATGGCATGGTATATGGACACATACAGCATGAACGTTGGTTATACTGCACTTGGTGTTGTAACTGGTAAGCCACTTGACTTAGGTGGTTCGGAAGGTAGACCAGAAGCAACAGGTAGAGGAGTGGCAATAACAGCTAATGAAGCTTGTAAAGTACTTGGAAAAGACATCTCTAAAACAACTGTAGCTATCCAAGGTTTTGGTAATGTTGGATCTTACAGTGCAAAAATACTCAGTGAAGAATTTGGTGCAAAGATAGTTGCAATAAGTGATATAAGTGGTGGTATATATGACGAAAATGGACTCGATGTTAACGACTTAATCGCATACAGAGATTCAAATAAAGGTATAATTAAGGGTTATCCAAAAGGAAAACCAATTTCAAATGAGGAATTACTCGAATTAGATGTTGATATACTTGTTCCGGCAGCTTTGGAAAATGCAATAACTGAGAAGAACGCTAACAATATCAGAGCAAAGATAATAGTTGAAGGTGCAAATGGACCAACAACACCAGAAGCCGAAGAAGCACTCATTAAAAAAGGTGTTCTTATAGTACCAGATATTCTTGCAAACGCCGGTGGTGTTACCGTGTCTTACTTTGAATGGGTGCAAGACCTGCAAACGTTCTTCTGGGATATCGACGATATTAGAAAAAAATTAACAAAGATGATGGTCAATGCTTTCGGAGAAGTTTACAAGACAAAAGAAAAATACAACACAGACATGAGAACTGCCGCATATATTGTTGCAATCAACAGAGTGGCAAACGCTGTAAGAGAAAGAGGATATTATCCAATGTAATACAAAAAGTTGAAGATAAAGGTTTTCACCAAATCCGGAATCCAAAATGGATTCCGGATTTTTTAATTTGTGCTTAAAGTTTGTGCAGCTTTAGATATTACATTTTCAACGCAAATGTTGTATAATTAAAATAATTCGCATAGCAAATTAATTAGATTTCGGGGTGGTGTTGATTGTGTTAGGAGATTTCTTTAAAAAAAGGTGGTATTACTACGTTTTTGGAATTATTTCACTTATCGTTATCGATTTGCTTCAGTTATTTGTACCAAAAGTTGTTGCAAAGGCTGTTAACTCGATACAGCATATAAAAGATCTGAACGACGTTAGATTTTTCGTTTTTTCCATTCTTGGGTTGGCATTCGGCATGTTATTTGGAAGATTTTGGTGGCGTTATTTCATATTGGGAAGTTCAAGGTACTTTGATTACCATGCTAAAAAGACTCTGTTCGACAAAATACTCTCGCTTGACATGCATTTTTTTGACAAACATCGTTCAGGAGATATAATGGCCTACTTTACAAATGACTTATCCACCGTTGAACGAATGTTAGGCATAGGTGTAGTCCAACTCACCGATGCACTATTTATGAGCTCAATGACTGTTTTTTTCATGGCAACATCAACTAATTGGAAACTGACACTTATAGCACTTTCTCCTTTACCAGGTATAATAATAATCTCCGCGTTATTTGGAAAACTTATTTTTCGACGTTCAAGAAAAGTACAAGATGTTTACTCAGAATTAAGTGGCTACACTGAAGAAACGATAGATGGTATAAGGATAATAAAAAGCTTCTCAATAATTCCAAAAATAGAAGAACTTTTTGAAAAGAGAGCGAAGGATAACTTTGAAGCTACTATTTCACTTATTAGAGTGTGGGGAATTATGTGGCCACTCGTTCATTTTGTTGGTACACTTGCATTCTTTTTAGCGCTTACAGTTGGTGGACCTATGGTTGTGAAAGGTACAATTACACTTGGGGACTATATAGCCTTTAATAGTTACATAGGTATGTTAATATGGCCTTTAACTGCCTATGGAATGGTTATGAATGTGATTCAACAAGGACGTGCTTCTTTGCAAAGGTTAAAAGAGCTTCAGAGTGTGAAACCTCTAGTAACTGAGCCACAAAATCCACATATACTTAGCAAAATAGAGCGAATAGACATTAAAAACCTGAGCTTCAAATACCCGGGAACAGAAAGGTACGTACTTAAAGATGTGGATTTTTCAATAAGGAAAGGACAATTCGTAAGCATAGTTGGTACCGTAGGAAGTGGAAAATCGACACTTGTTAAGATAATAAGCAAGCTTTATCCTGTCGAAAGAGGAACAGTTTATGTAAATGGAATAGACATAAATGATCTAAATTCGAAAAATATAAGAAAACTAATATCTTACGTTCCTCAAGAAACTTTTCTTTTCTCAAACTCTGTAAAAGAGAATGTTGCATTTGCATTGGAACGGTATGAATTTGAAAAAGTCAAAGAAGTAATAAAGCTTTCAGCAATAGAAGAAGACGTTGAAAAATTTCCGGAAAAATATGATACAATAGTAGGACAAAGAGGTGTTATGTTATCTGGTGGACAAAAACAGAGACTTACTATCG
>JBCNVJ010000204.1:0-1972 GCA_039630255.1 Fervidobacterium sp.
TGACAATAGTTTCTCCCTTTGCGACAGAATTAATAATGGAGGGTGTTATTGCCGTCAAGAATAAATTAACAGCACATCAATTGGAAAATTCAATACACCCTCACCCAACTTTAAGCGAAACACTACTTGGTGCAGTTGAGGGGATTGTAGAAAAAACTATCCATATGTAAATAGTCGATCGCAAGTATTCTGAAATTGTTAAGCTAAGAGATTTTACTAAATTTTTTCACGTATAAATTTGCTGTTTTAATAATTTTTTTCGATAAAAAATTGCCCACACTTGTTAAGTGTGGGCTTAATTTATTTGAAAGGAACATCAAAAATATTTACTTTGAGCTGACAGATGGAAATGCTACTGAGGAGACGTTTGTAATCCTCATAAGAGTTTTTGCTATATCTGTGTTATCCATTACACCGGTAAATAAATACGCCCCAGGTCCAAATGCATAAACTGGTACAGGTTGTGCTGTATGATCGTAAGTTGTCCAACCGAAGCCTACTTTGAAACTGACATATCTTGCAAGCTCTCTTCTCAAATTGTTAGTTGGTACTTTTTTAAGTGTTTCGTATTCTGCATCGCTCATTGTAATATCGTACCATTCTTTTATACCTCTGATGAACGCATCCTTGTTGTTTATATCGTATTGCTTTAAGAACATTGTTGTTGTACCTTTTGCTTTTCTTGCCTGTTCTACGTTAATGGTATATCCACCAGTAGATAATGAAAGTCCACCTGTTTCGTGATCACCAACTACTATAACAAGTGTGTTGCCATCTCTTTTTGCAAAATCAAGAGCTACTTTTACTGCATTGTCAAACTCCACAACCTCTTTCCAAACACCATAAAAGTCATTTGCATGGCATTCCCAGTCTATTTGTGATCCTTCAATCATAAGCATGAATGGCTGATCACTTGCGGAAAGAATTTCGATAGCTTTCTTAGTCATAACGTCAAGTGTTGGTTGACTTGCTGGTCTTTCCGACACTGGTTCGAGGTAGTTTTTAGCAAATAATCCAAGCACTTTTTTACTGGTAGTGTTTAAGTTTTCAAGTTCTCTTGGCGTTGTTATATAAGTGTAACCTTTGGATTTTGCAATCTCTATAAGATCAATCCCGTCTTTTCTAACACCACCTTTGCTTTCGGGTAAAAACCATTGCCATCCACCACCAAGCACAACATCAACTACATCCCCATCGATCAGTTGCTTGGCTATTGTAACCTCATCATTTCTGTTGGCAACGTGGGCATACATTGCAGCAGGAGTAGCATGTGTAACTTGGCAAGTAACTGCTAATCCTATCTTGTATCCAGCCCTCTTAGCCATTTCAAAAACTGAATAAATAACCTCGTTATTTGGAAGAACACCAATAGCTCTGTTTAAAGTTTTAAAACCAGCAAATAAAGCAGTTCCAGCTGGTGCAGAATCTGTAACCCACGCATCTGCACTGTAGGTGGTTGTAAGGCCTGTGTAAGGTAATGTCATAATATTTAGTATCCTGCCTTCGAGTATGCTTGCTAAAAACAACTGATTTGTTGACATCCCGTCACCGACGAGAAATATAACGTTCAAAGCAAAGGCCACATAAACAAGTAAAAGTCCGCACAATGTTGCAAATCCCTTTCTCATCTTCCTCACCCTCCCATTTGTAGGTTTAGAGTTACACCGAGATTATACAACTAATTTCTTAAAATGATATTTTGAATTCTTAAGAATTATCAAGAAATTTTGCAATACTTATCTTTTATCTCCTTGTAAGCCTCTTTCAGGTTTTCGGAAGTATAACTTCCTGGAGTTGAGTTTATGTGGGAGCTTGTGGATACTATTTTTGTCCAATGTTCTATTTCTTCTTCACTGATATTGATATCCAAATTGATTCCAAGTAGCGACTAGTAATCTTCTAAAGATTCTTCGAAAATCTTGAGTACGGTTTCGACTTTTTCCTTTGCCACCTTTCTTGCCTGTCTTAATTC
>JBCNVJ010000205.1:0-6023 GCA_039630255.1 Fervidobacterium sp.
TATCATTACATAACCCCTTTTTCCATCTATATCTTTGTCTCACCGATAAGTCTACCTGGCATCTTACGGACATGTTTTTCAAGCGTGGTAAAGAACCCTATGCCAGGGCCACCCAAATTTGGTGTTACGCCAAGTGATTGACCTTCGCCAACTACTATATCTGCACCAAATTTTCCAGGTGCCTCAAGTAGTGCTAAGGAAATCGGTTCTGCGACCACTATGAATAATACATATGGTGGTATTGACTCACGTAAAGCTTTTAAATCTTCTACAATTCCGAAAAAGTTTGTGTAAGAAACTGCAACTGCAGCTGTTTTATCATCAACAAGTTCCTTTAATTTTTCCAAATCAACCTTACCAAACTTGTCATATCCTACTTCTAAAATTTCTATCTTCTGTGGTTTTGTGTATGTTTTCGCAACCGTTTTGTATTCTGGGTTTATTGTTCTTGCTACTATCATTTTAGTTTTACCCGTTATTCTTGTTGCCATAAGCAAGCTCTCAGCGAATGCGCTTGCACCGTCGTACATAGATGAGTTGGCTACTTCCATTCCAGTGAGTTCACACATCATGGTTTGGTACTCAAACAACATCTGAAGTGTACCTTGCGAAACCTCAGCCTGATAAGGGGTATAAGCGGTAACGAAATTAGGGTTTGAAGCTATATGCTTAACCACTGTTGGGATGTAGTGAACATATATTCCGGCACCAAGGAAGACATTCTCAGGTTCGAAACACACATTTTGCTTTACGAATTTCTCAACATCTTTTCGTACGCTAAATTCATCTTTTCCTTCAGGTATATTGTAAACATCTATAGTTTTTGGTACATCAACAAAGAGTTCGTCTATACTACCGATACCTATTTCCTGAAGCATTTGATTAATTTCCTCTTCCGTGTGAGGAACATATCTGTGCACATTTTTCACCCCTTTTTATTTTTTTCATTTTTTTGACCTTACGCTACCTCTGTAGAATGGAATTTTTGTAATTGTTGCTTCAACATACTTATCCCTAATTAGTACCTCTACTCTATCTTCTATCTTTATATTTGCATCAACTATTACAAGTGCAATTGGTTTTTCGAGTGTTGGTGAGAATGTACCACTTGTAACATAACCTACCTTTTGCCCATCTTTGTAAACTTCCATATCGTGTCTTGGTACCAGCTTACCATTGAGTACAATGCCTCTTAACCTTCTTTTCAACCCATTTTCTTTTTGCCTAATTAATGCATCCCTGCCGAAAAAATCACCTTTCTCAAATTTTACAGCCCAAGGTATCGAAGCTTCCAAGGGTGTTATCGTTTCATCCATATCATTTCCATACAAAAGCAATCCAGCTTCAAGCCTAAGTATATCTCTTGCACCTAATCCAGCAGGTTTAATACCTATTTCCAGTAGCTTTCCCCAGACAGTAGCAGTCTGATTCGATGGTAGGTACAATTCAAATCCATCCTCGCCAGTATAGCCTGTCCTTGAGATTATTCCATTAACTCCAAAAATCTTACCTTCTTTAAACGAATAGTATCTTATTTGGTCAAGATTTAAGTCTGTATGTGGTTGCAATATCTCTTGGGTTTTTGGTCCTTGGATTGCAATAAGTCCTATTTCATCTGATACATTCGTCAAACTTACGTTAAACTTTTCAGCCAACTTCAACAAATGATTGAAATCTTTTTCTATATTTGCCGCGTTTACAACAAACATAACCTTCTCTTGATGGATCTTATAAACTAACAAATCATCAACAAATCCACCATTTTCGTTACACATAGCAGTATAAATTACGTCACCAAAGTCTATAGACCCAAAGTCATTTGTAACAACGTAATTTGCAAACGCTAGCGCGTCTGGTCCTTCACACACGAATTCTCCCATGTGCGAGACATCGAACATTCCTACATTTTTTCTCACATTGTGTACTTCTGCAACTATACCTTCGTATTGCAACGGCATATAAAATCCGGCAAATTCAACCATCTTTGCACCAAGTCTCACGTGATCTTCATAAAGAGGTGTATACTTCACATTCTTTCCCTCCCAATTTATGATTTCAATTGCTTCATTGTATTTTTCTTCAGGTACAAGGACTTTACACTGAACACTACTTCCAAATATTGAATGAACAAAAACATCCGTTTTTTGAACAATTACCGGAATGTTATTTGATATTAACAATCTTTCAATAATAGCTGTCTCAATCTCATCAACAGTACTTTTCAAAATTTTCCACACGGATACTAACTCCCATCTTTGGAATTTTAAAATTTAGAAGTTCATGCTCTGCTACAATTATTTTACCACTTTTCTGATTTTGTCCCAATTTTAATTTATTCTTCCCAATAACGCTTACCGACAATCTTTAGGTGTGACGCATCTTTTTTATATCTTCCTACCTTTGCACATGGTTTTCCATTCACTTCTACTATGTCAGCAGTTATATCAATCTTCTTTTTGAGCAGTTTTGAGCCAACCCCGTATACATCAGCCGGTACACCAAGTGCTTCAAAAAGCCTTATTTTTTCTTCGTCAAAACCACCTGAAACAACAATTTTAAGCCCATTAAGTCCCACTTTATCAAATTCTTGACGTGCCTTCCAAACAAGCTCAGGACACACACCAAAAGATTGAGGACCCACCGGTGTGACAGATTTATCTCTTAAACTACCAGAAGTATCGAATCTGACACCCCATATTTTATTTTTGCCAGTACCAATGATAGGTGATGGATCTGTTTGCCCCAATACAAATTGTTTTCCTGTGATGTACTCGTAGTGTTTTTTAACTACTCTAAAAGTTGTACCAATTACGTCGTTGTCCCAATCAACAAGGACTATTCTATTAACATTTTCTGGCATATATTTATCAAATGCAATAGCTGCATCTTCAGTACTTCCATCATACGCAGCGATTAATGCATGAGGAATTGTACCCATAGATTCAACACCCCAATAATCTGCGTTAGCATCTGTTGAGACACCGAAGGCTCCAGCTTTTAGCGCAGCGTATCCATCTGTTGCTTGTACCCAATAATGATCAAAACGTGCACTGAAAAACAGAATTGGTTTGCCGTTTGCAGCTTCAACCACCTTCTTCACCGCGGTTGCTGTGCTTGTTGCACGAGCTATAACACCAAGTAAAACGGTCTCAAGATAACCAAAATATATCGGATCACCTTCGATGGTCATTAGAGGTTCACCATCTGGCACATACTCTCCATCATATACAGCCCTTACTTCTATCTCATCCCATTTGTCAACCCATAAATCATTTAACTTGAGTCGGAAGTCCCACTTTTTCCTTGTGAGATCAACAATCTCTTCTACGTTTCCTTCAACAGAAAGACTTTGCATAGCTTTATCGAGGTATAAAATATCATTGTACAATTCTCGGGCTTTAATTTCATCTTTGTAAAAACCCGTGCAATATCTCAATATTGCTAATGCCTCATCAACTCCACAAACAATCGCATTGTCCCTTGGAAAAAATTGATAATAAACCCTCGGATGCCTGTTATCCTTTTTCAATACCTCAACATATCTTGTAAAATACTTATCTGAATAATATCCCATACGTATTCTATCGATAGGTACTTTGAAAACTTTTGGATGAAGCCTTTTACTCACCCTTTATCACCTCCAATTACATTTTTTACCTTATACTCAAAACACACACCACAATAACCACAAACATTTCTGCAGTCGCTTGTTTGAATACCTTTAAAAAATTTTTGATATTCTTTCCAAAGAAACTCCTTACTAACCCCACTATCAATATGATCCCAAGGAAAATCTTCTAATCCATATGGACCAATATATTGAGTGTAATCTACATCTTCAAGCAATTTTATCCACTTATCGAACGAAAAATACTCTCCCCACTCATCATAGTAACCTATCTTGTATGCTTTTTCAATAACAGAAAAAAGCTTTCTATCTCCGCGAGAAAGAATTCCTTCAACAAAACTTTTCTTACCATCATTAATATCTATCTTTCCGTATTTTCTATACTGCCCAAGAATTCCCTTTATATCATCCATATATTCTGGCGGACGAAGTTCGGCAAACTGAAAAGCCGTATGAGGCTTAGGAATAAGTAGATTTACCGAAGCAGTTATTTCTGAAAAACCTACCCTTTTAACCTCTTTCAGTACCTCACCTATAGCTTTTATATCTTCCTCAGTTTCATTTGGAAATCCAACCATAAAATACAGTTTTACTCTTCTCCAACCTGCTTGCTTTGCCTGCTTTACCGTGTTTATTATATCCTCAATTGTTATTTGTTTGTTTATTGCATCACGCATCCTTTGACTACCTGCTTCTGGTGCAAACGTAAGTCCTGTTTTTCGTACTTCTGATATTTTCTCGGCAACCTTGATATTAAATGCATCCATTCTTGTTGATGGGATGGATATAGATACTTTCTTATCTTTTAACTCTTTAATTAGCTCTTCGACTATTTCATTTATCTGTGAGTGGTCAAGAGAAGATAAAGAAAGCAAAGAAAGTTCACCATATCCTGTGTTTGCGATAAGCTTCTTAGCACTTTCAACAATTTCACTAACATCTCTTTCACGAACAGGTCTGTAAACATAACCTGCATGGCAAAATCTGCATCCTCTTGTACATCCTCTGCTTATCTCTATTACACCTCTATCATGTACACTCTCTACGTGTGGTAATATCTTGCTTATTAAAGGTTTTGCACTATTCAAATCTCTCAAGATATTTCTCTTAACCTTTGCTGGAACAAAACTGTAGCTTGGTAAAACCTTCCTTCCCACCTGTTTGTAGAATGCAGGTATATAAATACCATTAAGCTTGACCAACTCTTTTAGTCTATCTTCACGATCCATACCCTTAGTTTCGTTTATTATCTTCAGCATACTTTCTAAGTTTACCTCACCATCTCCAACATATACCACATCGAACGCCTCTGCTATCGGTTCACAGTTGAATGCAACAGGTCCTCCTGCAATTATAATCGGATGCTGATTACTCCTTTCAACTGCTCTCAGAGGTATCTTGGAAAGTTCAAGCATTTTTAAAACATTTGTGTAGGATAACTCGTATTCAAGAGAAATTCCTAAGACATCTAGTTCATAAACAGGTGTCTTCGTTTCAAGTGTGAAAAGAGGTATCTTATATCTTTCCATCATTTCTATCATATCAACCCACGGAAGAAAAACCCTTTCTGCATATACAAAATCCAAACCATTCGCAAGCCAGTATAAAACCTCAAGACCATAATGAGACATACCTACCTCGTACACATCCGGAAACGCAAAACCAACTCGAAGATATTTTTTACCTGATAAGTCCTTAACAACACTGTTATACTCTCCACCTATATATCTTGCAGGTTTGGTAACTTTCATAAGATTTTCTGAAAGAAATCTTAAAATATAATTCGAGTCAATCAATCAAATTCCTCCTCAAAAATAATAATAATTTGTTCAGAATTTATTATACCACTCGCTTAGCAAATAAAAAGTACATAATTGTTGTAAAAAAATACTAAGAGTTGACTTAATATTGTTTTTTTTGTTAAAATATAAAAAATTAGTCAAATGCTAACAATCGCAAATTATTTTGGTTAATAGAAAATTTTGGAAATTCGAAGTTGGGAGGTGTCGAGTTATGAAAATTTTAAAAATCTTGTTGATGGTGTTTTTCATATTGGTAATGGTTAGTTGTACACTTTTAAATCTAAACAATCCTCCAACAAAACCAATGGTTGTATCGCCGAAAGATGGAGAAACGGTGTATGATATATCAGAAGTTACACTATCATGGGAATGCAACGATGCAGATGGAGATACGTTAGCATACGATGTGTATTTTGGTACTACCCAGACACCACCTCTTGTAAAAAGTGGGCATACAAGCAAAACCTATGTGGTAAGTGGATTAGAAAATGGAAAGACATATTATTGGAAGATAGTAGCAAAGGATGGAAAAGGTGGCACAGCAGAAAGTAATATTTGGAAGTTTACATCTGTGATATTGAGAAAGTTAAAAT
>JBCNVJ010000206.1:0-7269 GCA_039630255.1 Fervidobacterium sp.
GATGATATTGCACTCCCAAGAAAAATGGATGATCGTCAAGCTCTATTGCTTCAAGAAATTCTGATTCACCGGCAATGGTAAACCTATACCCTGTCTCACCAGGTCTTTTGAACATCTCAGAAAAATTTTCCGTATCAACTTCGTACCTATGCCTATGTCTTTCGTAAACCTCGTGTTGGTTGTACAATTTGTAAAGTCTAGTACCTTCAAGAATTTTCATCTTTTGTGCACCAAGCCTCATTGTTCCACCAAGGTTCATGATTTTCTTTTGCTCTTCCATCATATTAACAACTGGATAAGGTGTCTTTTCATCAAATTCTGTGGAATTTGCACCTTCAAGCCCCATAACATTTCTGGCAAATTCAATAGCCATAAGCTGCATTCCAAGACAAATTCCAAGAATGGGCTTTTTACTTTCCCTAGCGTATTTTATAGCCTTTATTTTCCCTTCAATACCTCTCCTCCCAAAACCACCAGGGATGATCAAGGCATCGAAAGAACCTAATCTTTGAGCAACAGCATTATCATCAAGTTCTTCAAGTTCTTGTGAATCAACAACTACTGGTTTTTGTACCCCTGAAAGAAATATAGATTCAATAATACTCTTGTACGCATCGTCCGTACCGAGATATTTACCTATTAAAGCTATTCTGTAAGGTTTAAAAGATTTTGGATATGACCAGTTCAACGGTTTTTCTTCTATCTCTAATCCGAGCTTTCTTGCTACAAGTCTGTGTATACCAGCTTCGTAAAGCGTTTCTGGTATTTGGTAAACATTTCCAACATCTGGAAGATTTATAACCATATCTCTTGGTACACCACTGAACAACGCTATTTTGTACAAGCTTTGAGAATCTATAGGCAGTTCGCTCCGGACTACTATAACATCAGGTTGTATCCCTATCTTTCGTAAAAGTTGAACTGATTGTTGTGTTGGCTTGGTTTTAAACTCATTTGTTACTTTTAAATAAGGTACGTAAGTAACGTGAACAAAAAGAAAATTGTTTCTATTTGTTTCGAAAGCTAATTCTCTTACTGCTTCGAGGAATACTTCACCTTCAATGTCTCCAACTGTACCCCCTATTTCTATTGATAAAACTTTTCCTTGCATTGAAGTTATACGCTCTTTGATTTCAGATGTAACATGTGGTACCACTTGGACAGTTGATCCGAGATATTTTCCTTGTCTTTCGCGTTGAATTATAGTTGAATATATCTGCCCTGCCGTAATGTTGTTTTTCCGTGACATACTTATACCCAAAAACCGTTCGTAATGCCCTAAGTCAAGGTCCGCTTCGTATCCATCATCGGTTACAAAAACCTCACCGTGTTGATTAGGGTTCATGGTTCCCGCATCAACATTCAAATACGGATCTATTTTTAATACGTTTATATCAACTCCAACTTCTTTTAAAACTCTTGCTAAAGAAGCTGAAAATATTCCCTTACCAATTCCGCTTAGTACACCCCCAGTAACCACAATGTACTTTTCAGGCATAATTGCACCTCCAACAAAGCTCTTAGATAAAACTTAAGAGCTCTAAGCATTGTTGTAAATTGTTTATTATAAATTCCGAATCAAGTTTACAGTTATTTTTAAGTATTTTCAAGGAAAAACTCATTAATTTATAGTTAATTTTCTTAACCTTGGGGAAGGTGTGGTGTATAATATTTAACTAGCAAGGAATTTGTCATTTATCAAACCAGGAGTGAAGGTCTTATGCTTGAAATCAGTGTAATTGAAAATATACCACATAAAACAGGAGTGTACCTCTTCAAAAAAGCAGAAGAATACATTTACATAGGAAAGGCAAAGGATCTAAAAAAGCGTCTTTCTTCACATTTTAAAGCGAAAGAAGGAAAAAGTAAAGTCATTGTTGAAGAAGCTGACAACTTAGAAGTAATAATCCTTGACAACGAAAAAGAAGCACTGATACTTGAAGCAAATCTAATATTTGAACACAAACCAAAGTACAACGCAATACTTAAGGATACACAAGTGTATCCTTACATAAAAATAAGTGATGATGAAATACCGTACGTTGAGATTGTAAGAAACAGGAAAGGTACAGGCAAGTTTTATGGACCATTTACTAATGTCCAATTTACACGTCAGCTGTTGGAAACGCTCAGAAAGATTTACAAATTTCGAACCTGTCGGCGTGATATGTTAAGGATTACTAAACCTTGTATGGATTTTCATCTCGGCCTTTGCAAGGGCATATGCGTAAGAGAAGACGATCCTGAAAGCTATAACGATAGAATAAATCAATTAGCTGATGTTTTGAAAGGGAATTTCTCACATGTAATGGATTTTGTAAAGTTCAAAATGGAGCAACATGCTAAATTACTTGATTTTGAAAATGCGGCAAAGTATCGTGACCTTCTTCTTAATTTTAGCAGACTTATGGAGTCCCAAGGTGTGGTTTTAACTGAACCTGTGAATTTAGACGTTGTAGTTGGCAGACATAACACATTCCTCGTGTTTAAGATACGTTCAGGTTACTTGTTGTCAAAACTTGTGTACGAATATAATGGAGGAGTCAACGATTTTATAGAACTCTTCTACGTAAAAAATTACAACGATTTGCCTGAGAAGATAATTGTTGAAAAGAAAACTAAGGCCTTGGATATGGTATCTAATACGCTTGGTATTCGAATACTCCAATCTCAAACTGATACTGAAAAGCAACTACTTGATAAGGCTATAACTAATTTGAATTATGAAATAGGTTTAATACTCTCCAATAGAAGTATTTTAAAGCAGATGAAAGAATTACTTGGTTTAAGTAAGATACCAAAGAGAATAGAAGGTGTAGATATCTCCCATCTGCATGGAAAAGATACAGTAGCCTCTCTTGTGGTTTTAGAAAATGGTGAGATAAAAAAAGATGAATATCGCAGATATAAGTTAGGTAACATTCTTGATGACTTTGAGAGCATACGAATGTTTATAAAAAGAAGATACACAAAACATAAATTGCCAGATTTGCTATTTGTGGATGGAGGAATCGGTCAAGTGAATGCTGCATATGATGCGCTAATTCAGATTAGTAAAGAATGTGATGTTGTAGGATTAGTTAAACAAGAGGAGATTATCGTTACAAGATATGGTGAAATTAAACTTTCGTATGATCATCCTGTTCTGAGATTACTTGTGAAAATTAGGGATGAAACACATCGTGTGGCAAATGAGTTTACAAGAAAACTAACAATAAATCGATCACTAAGAAGCATACTCGATGAAATAAAATGGATAGGTCCAAAAAAGAAAAAATTACTTCTGGAACGTTACACTTCCGTTGAAGATATCTTGTCAGTGTCAAGAGATGAAATTGAACAATTAATTGGCAAGAAAGCTACTGATAGTTTGTTAAGTGAATTATCTTTGCGTAGAAACTTTTAAGTTCATGTTAAATAAGTTGATAAAATGTTGGTGAGTGTTATAATCTTATTGGAATTTTTCAAGAAAACTTAATTCACATTAAATTGTCTTAAAATTTCAAATTGCCTTAGGAGGTGGCTATAGTTGACTACGTTTATCGTAAGAAGACTGCTTTTGTTACCTTTGATAGTACTTGGTGTATCACTGATTATCTTCAGTCTTTTTCAGATACTTGGACCAGACAAGCTACTTGCATCATATGTAAATCCAAACGTGTTCGACAAGTTAACAAACGTTGAGCTTGAGGCATTGAAAGAGAAGTACGGTTTAAACAAGCCCTTTGTTGAAAGATACGGCAAATGGCTTTATAATGCATTGAAAGGAGACCTTGGTTGGTCTCAAGTAGGTAAGGAACCTGTTTTGAAAGCCATTTGGAGCAGGTTCCCGTACACACTTGAACTTGCACTTTATGCTCTTTTACCTGTTGTAGGAGTGGGTATTTGGCTTGGTGTTGCTGCTGCAGTAAACAGAGATAAGTTCTTAGATCACTTTATAAGGATAGTAGCGATTATCGGTTGGTCTTTTCCTGACTTTGTGTTTGGTTTGCTTGTATTGATGATATTCTATTCTGTGCTTGGATGGTTCCCGCCGGGAAATCTTTCTCAATGGGCTGAGGAAATTATTAAGTCACCATCTTATTTAAAAGTCACGCATATACTTACAATAGATGCTCTTATAAACGGAAGATTTGACATATTTTGGGATGCTCTAAGGCACATTATTGGTCCTGTTTTGACGTTATCATTTTTGTGGTGGGCATATTTACTTAGAATCACAAGGTCAAGTATGCTTGAAGTGTTGTCAAAAGAGTACGTAAGAACAGCTCGAGCAAAAGGAGTTCCTGAAAGAGAAGTTATTCACAAACATGCGAAGAGGAATGCAATGATCCCAGTTGTGACTGTTGCAGGTGCTATGGTTATAGGGTTATTATCAGGTACAGTAATTATCGAAGTTATATTTAATAGAACAGGTATTGGCAGATTAGCTGCTGAAGCAGCTGTTCAACTTGATTATGCAACAGTCCTTGGAAGTACACTCTTCTATTCAACTCTTTTAGTCCTTGGTAACCTCATCATAGATATACTGTATGCAGTATTCGATCCAAGAGTTAGACTTGGCTAAGGAGGTGCCACACATGAGTGAATTAAAGAAGCAAAACACTGAATTTAAGCGGATAGTAAGAAAAATTTTTAAAAATCCATCGGCAGTTTTGGGATTTTCACTTTTAATTTTCTTTGTCCTTGTTGCTATTTTTGCGCCTTTAATAGCAAAACCTATTAATCCTATGATGCTTGATGATCACGGAAATCCCACGAAGCTTGATAATCCTTACATTATGCCAATTATAACTTGGAGCTCTGAACCGGTTCCGCCATCTGCTGAACACCCATTTGGAATGATACAAGGTAGGGATATATTCTACGGTGTAGTGTGGGGAACAAGAACGGCGTTTTACATAGGTCTAACGGTTACTATAATTTCCACCATATTCGGTATTATTATAGGCTCCATCTCTGGATATTATGGTGGATGGGTGGACGAAATTTTAATGAGAATAACTGATATATTCATGTCCATACCTTTCCTGCTTGCAGCTATGGTTCTTACAACTATACTTGGGAATGGACTTGACAAAGTCATGATAGCTATGACTGTTTTTGGATGGATGGGTGCTGCAAGGCTTATTAGAGCGAATATCTTGCAAGTAAAAGAGGAGCAATTTGTGCTAGCTGCTAAAGCCTTGGGGGTTAAGGATTTCTTCATCATCCTAAGGCATATATTACCCAACACTATATTCCCTGTGTTAATTCAAGCATCGATGCGTATGGGTTCGCTTGTTATAACTGCAGCTGGTTTATCGTTTTTGGGACTTGGTGCACCACTCGGATATGCTGATTGGGGTTCGATGCTTAATTTCACAAGAAATTGGATACTTGGAACGAGTGGCTCTACATTCTCTTATTGGTACGCTGTGTTTTATCCAGGTATGGCTATGGTACTATTTGTGCTCGCATGGAACCTTGTCGGTGATGCATTGAGAGACGTATTCGACCCGAGATTGAAATGATGGAGGTGGAGACCTTGGAAAAGAAACCACTACTAACTGTTAGAAATCTTCGGACGTATTTTTATACAGAAGATGGTGTTGTTAAAGCTGTTGACGGTGTGGATTTTGATGTATACGAAGGAGAAACACTTGGTATAGTGGGAGAATCTGGAAGTGGAAAGAGTGTTACATCACTTACAATTCTTAGGTTACTCGATCCAAAAGGTAAAATAGAGGAAGGTAGCGAAATTATTTTCAACGGTAAGAACTTACTTGAACTGAACGATGATGAAATGAGAATGATCAGAGGCAACGAAATAGCTATGATCTTCCAGGAACCGATGGTTGCCTTAAACCCTGTTTTCACAGTTGGAGAACAGATAATGGAAGCAATACTGTTACACCAGGACGTGGATAAAAAAACTGCAAGGCAAATGGCAATAGATATGCTACGTAAAGTCGGTATTCCTGAACCTGAAAAGCGTGTTGATGAGTATCCACACGAACTTTCCGGTGGTATGAGGCAAAGAGCAATGATAGCAATGGCACTTTCTTGTAGACCAAAACTATTGATTGCTGACGAACCAACAACGGCACTCGATGTGACTATCCAGGCTCAAATCCTCGAGCTTATGAAAGACCTTCAAAGAGAATATGGGATGGCTATAATACTTATTACACATGATGTGGGGGTTATCGCAGAAAATGCTGACAGAGTTGTTGTAATGTACGGTGGAAAAGTTATGGAAACAGCAGATGTTAAAACATTATTTAAAAAACCAAAACATCCATACACATGGGGACTGTTAAATGCTATCCCCAGGCTTGATATTGAGCAAGACAGATTATACAGCATACCAGGTATGGTACCTGATCCTTTGCATTTTCCACCAGGGTGCAGATTTAGTAACAGATGTGAGTTTAAAGAAGAAAAGTGTAATCTCGAAATGCCCGGGCTCGTCGAGGTTGAACCAGACCATTTCTCAAGGTGTTTCTTCTACAAGAAAGTCGAAGAGGCACAAAAGTATGTAAAGGCTGGTGAAGGTGCATGAATGGAAGTATAGTCTCCGAAGTAAATCTGAATAGGAAAAAAGAGCAAAGAGAAGTTCTTCTTAGGATAGATAACCTTGTAAAATATTTTCCTATAAGAGCGGGAGTGTTCAAAAGAATTGTTGCGTGGGTCAAAGCTGTTGATGGCGTGAGTTTTGAGGTGTACAAAGGCGAAACTGTGGGTCTTGTGGGAGAATCTGGTTGTGGAAAAACAACTGTTGGTATGACTTTGCTTAGATTGTACGAACCAACATCTGGAAGAATAATTGTCGCAGGCGAAGATACTACACACTATTTCTTACCATCATGGAAGGCTAAGAATTATGTTCGAAAGATGTATTTAGAAAGGTTTAAAGATAGTAAGTTTTCCCCTCAGGATAATGTCGATGCAAAATATTACGAGATTTTCAAAAACAAGGGTGAAAACGGTTTAATGGAATATCTTCTTGGCAACCTAAATGAAAAACGCTTTCAGTTTAGAAGAGACATACAAATAGTTTTTCAAGATCCATACAGTTCGCTTGATCCGAGAATGAGGATTAAAAATATACTTGCCGAAGGTCCTCTAGCACATAGTATGATAAGAAAATCACAAGTAATAGATAAAATTGGCAAGGCGCTCGAAGAGGTTGGTATACATCCAACACATATGTATCGTTTTCCACATGAATTTTCCGGAGGTCAAAGGCAAAGAATTGGAATTGCAAGAGCGCTCTTGATGAATCCA
>JBCNVJ010000207.1:0-3027 GCA_039630255.1 Fervidobacterium sp.
TATCCACATCATCGTGTTATCCACAAAAATCCCCTCCTATTTATAGAGTAATTTAACAAAAATTTTTACAATCTTTAGACACACAGTTTTTGAATTTTGTTCATAAGATTTTAGTTTAAGTAGAAAACCATTTCAACAACAACGCCTTTTCCCTTTTCGGAAAGTACAACCATCTTATCTGAAAAACGTCGCATGTTTGGTAATCCCATACCAGCACCAAATCCCAGCTCTCGCACATAATCTGGTGCTGTTGAGTATCCTTCCTTCATTGCAAGCTCGATGTTCTCTATCCCTTTTCCTGTGTCTTCCACTCTGACAATTATTCTATCATCTGCTATAAAACAATAAAGTTCACCCTCACTACCACTATGAATCACCACATTAGTTTCTGCCTCATATGCTGCTACTGCCACTCTTCTAACAACATTGTCTTTGATCCCTTTGCTGAGCAAAAATTTTTTCAGTTGAGCTGCACCTACTCCAGCAAGATTGACATCGAAGTAATCTATCTTGAAATAAAAATCAGCTCCCTTCTTATTTATTTCTTCCCCGGTGATTAGAGATCTGTTCAGTATATCGGAATCAAGCACTTCTTTCCGCCTTTCATCATGAAGATACAACAAACCAAGACGCGTTGCTACAGCAGCTAAGATGTCGTTTTTTGTAACTATTCCCACAAGTTTTTGCTCGCTATCAATAACGGGAAATCTTCCGTATTTATACCTCTCAAATTGTTTTATCACATCCTGAAGAGTTGCGTCACTGTTTAAGCAAATAACATTTTTTGTCATGTGTTCTGAAACTTTTTCGTTTAGTGTACCATTTTCAAGACACTTGATTATATCTTCAATGCTTATAATTCCCACAACTTTACCATCTTCATCTAACACAGGCACACCTGAGATTCTTTTAAGTCTTAATATCTCTTTAACTTGAGCTACAGTCCTGTCTGGTTTTACATATACAACATCTTTTGTCATAAACTCTTCTATTTTTATATTTGCGAAGACTTTTTGCACTTTTTCAAGAATTTCTGTCACAAAACTTCACTCCATATCAACTTTTATCTTGTTTCTACCATTATACATTTTGAAAAAGAAAATTCCGCGTCCTTAAGGATTTTAGAGTAAGTTATTATGTCATTTGATTCAGCACCTGGTTGGAACCAAAATTTTCTAAAACCAAATTCGTAGGCTTTCTTCATTTCTTCAAGTCCGATTTGTGGTGGAACAACGAAGACTAAAAGTTCGACATCTTTTGGCAATTCTTGTATACTCTTGTACGTTTTTATCCCTTCGATTTCCTCATAATTTGGATTAACGGGGAATACGATATAACCTTTCTTCACCAAATCTTTCAAAATTATATTGCCAAACTTGTCTTTGTTTTTTGTTGCACCGATCAAGGCTATTTTTTTAACTCTATCAATAACCATACCTATCCCTCCGTTAAGCTTTTTTCAAAATTGGATATATCTTCCTGAATAGCTGACATAAAGTCAATCTTATCAAAGTCATAACCGCCATACACAAGTTCCTTAAGAATGTTTGCTGGTCCTTTGTCAAGAGTTCCATTTTCAACAGCACGAGCAACTTCCTCAAAAGCCTTTTCGGGAGTATTCGGCCCCCTGTAAGGCCTTGGTTCAAGAACAGCTACAAAGTAGTCTGCTACTTGAAGAATTTTATCTTTGAATGTCATTTTGTCACCCTTCAATTTCCATGGGTAACCGCTTCCATCAATTCTTTCTTGGTGTCTAACAGCCGGCCAAAACCATGGTTCATCTTTATGATTATCTAAGATAACGTAGCTATAATACACATGCTTTCTCATAACATCCATTTCTTGCGGTGTTAGTTTTCCCTTTTTTTCTAAAACTTGTACAGGCGTTGTAATCTTACCTATGTCGTGAAACAAACCTGCAATAAAAAATTCTTCATCCTTAAGCATTATCTCCTTTGCTATTGCAGAAGATACTTTTGCAACCCTCCATGAATGTTCTCTTGTGAACTGACTTTTTGAATCTATTATGTAAGATAAAACGGCACCTATCTCTACAATCTGTTCAAAGGTTGGATTTATATCAAAGCTGTATTCCCAGATTAACTTTTCTCTGTTGTAACCAGCTTTTATATCGTATAACATCCACCTTACATATTCTTCCTTTAACACGTTTTTTGCAGCTTTGTAGATGAAGTCGAAATATCTATTACTGATTGTAGAAAGTGGTATCATTATATCATCATAACTAAGTTCTTCATCGTTTACAAGGATGTACTTAGAGATTTCTTCGCTTATCGATAATATGTTTGCATACACGTTATCTAAAATGGTATCGTTCAGATAGTGAGGCATAGAATGATGAAGAAGAGCAGATGAAGCAATGTTTTTGAACTTCTCTGTCAAAATAGAAATTTTAGAAATTTCAAACGCCGATATAAGAGTATGATCTTTAGTAGGTGACTCGTGAGTGGGAATATCCTGATGAATTAAAAATTGATTATCAATATCGTCCAATATTATACCTTTGTGAGGAGTTAGAACACCTATATCATGAAGCACGCCACAGTAAAAAGCTTCCAACGCATCCAAACCTAAGGAATTTGCTATCTGCGATGCTAAAAATCCTACTTGAAAAGAATGTATACCAAACCGTGGTACGAAGAGAATAGTTTTTAACAATATGTCTATCATTGGACCACCTCAAAACAATTATAACACAAATTATGCTATATTTGCCACACAAGAAAAAAGTACTTGACTTTTTTTAGGCTTGTGCTAATATATATCACGGTCAGTAATTATTTTGTCTTTAAGTACTTTCTGGCCCCATAGGATAACGGCTAGTCCATCGGATTCTCAGTCCGAGGGTCGGGGTTCGATTCCCCGTGGGGCTGCCAGAATGTAATATAACCACTTTAGTGAACAGCCCCCATAGTTCAAAGGATAGAACGGCGGATTCCTAATCCGCAAATGGAGGTTCGATTCCTCCTGGGGGCACCATAATCGGGCCGCTAGCTCAGTAGGTAG
>JBCNVJ010000208.1:0-12339 GCA_039630255.1 Fervidobacterium sp.
GTATTTGATACCTATTTTTTCAAGTGCTTCTCTCTTTTCCTGTTCTGATTCCACAATATGTGCTTTTCCAAAAACAATAACACTTTCATAGGCTGTTGACAATTCATCAGGTAAAACTTTACAATATTTTACCACTGTAAAACAAACGTTGGGAAATTTTTTTATGTTTTCCAATTTATGTCCTTCAAGGGCTGAGTGGATGTAAATAAAATCATCACAAAAAACGTAATTCACGGGTACTCCATATGGATAATCTCCATTAAATGTTGATAAAGTACCATAAACCGCCGAAGACAGTATTTCAAAAGCTTTTTGTTTAGATGCTTCTCTATCCTTTCTTCTCATCTTAGGAAACCTTTCCAACTCTATCTCCCCTTTAATTAATTGAAAAACTTACCAGCCAAGAGGCTGGTAAGCGTTAACAGGTTATTTAATCACCACAGGAATCAAGGTAGCATAGGATTGACCCGGTACATATGATTTAAGTAATTGTTCTTGGGTATATCCTTCTGGGACGACTATATCAAGTACAAACGGAGCAAAATCTTTAGAATCAACAGGATATCCTCCAAGTGTCCATTGAGTAGAATCTTTTGAGATAGGTCTTATATGGTCTGTGCCATATCCATCTTGACTAAGTGATAATATGTAGGCTTTTATACTGCTTTTCACTTCGATGTATTTTTTAAAGACTACTATGTGTACTACTTTATCAGCCGGATCTGCTTCGTATGTTATTGCTTCTTGTATTTGTTTACCATCTGCAGTGGCAAAAACTATTCTATCATCTGGCCAACCAGCAACTTTTATAAAGTAATCCCATGGATCTTTGAATTGTACTCGAGCACCCTCTTTGTAAGTTGATGTCTTTCCACCTTCTTTTGTATCAAGATAGATATTTATCAATTGATGTGAAAATCCTTTTGGTGATGCCCATGGATTTGTCATTTCCGCAAATTTTATGCTGAAAACGAAAGCTTCATCATTTTCAAGTACAGTAACTTCAGTAATATCCCAGAGTCCCTTATATGGAGCAAATGCAGGGTCTTTTGGATACGTGTATGTTCCAAATCCGTAATCATCACCGATTTTGTCTACAAACTTTGCTATTACATTACCGGAAAGCATGGTTGGCGCTTTTATAACTACACCATCTTGAGGCACTATCTCGTCTTTGCCTTCAATTGAACACACAACGTACAAATTGAACGACTCTCCACTTTTTACTCCAAGTATATCGTATGGGATTTCAAGTTCAACTATGTCATCGACAGCTGCTTTAAAAGTGTTAGCTTGGAGAATCCAGGAATCATCTCCGGCAGCTGCAAAAAATGTACCGCGTTTTCTTGCTTGCCAAGTTTTCATGTTTATAGAAAATCTGAACCCTACAGACTTGCTAAGCGTAGTATTGTTGAAAGTCTTTTTGTTTGATGCTAGCATTCTAGGTGCATCGGTATAAACTTCAAAAAGCACATTTTGACCAACATAATCTTTGGCTGCTTTTTCAAGAACTATAGCAACGTACGCTGTTGTAGATGTTCTTGAAACGTATGCAGCTTTTATTACTTTTCCACTGTAACTTGCCGTTGCTTTTTCAGATTCAGAAAGTTTTCCGTCAATCTCGTATTGAATAGCTCTTATTATGTTTTCTTTTGGTAGTTCAACTTGTTGTGGCTCTTGTTTTTGAATTCTCGGAGCACCAACTTTGAGTTTGCCATCTTCTTTCCAAACTTCAAAAACACCATTTTTTCCTCCAAAACCGTCATCTACATATGCTGGGGCATTTGGATCAACAACCCAATCTTTTCCATCAACAACAAATTTGTACTGGTAAACACCAACTGGTAATTCAAGGACAGCTTCCCACCATCCATCACCTGAACTATAACATTCTGTGTCACTCATACTCCAATTGTTGAATGAACCAGCTATGAATACATATTTTGCTCCTGGTTTGTAAAATTTGATAACTACGTAATTGTTATCCTCAACAGAGAAGTTTTCTTGCCTTTGTGTGTTGATTTCAACTTTTTCTTTTATCTCCGCAGCTGGCGCAAGTATGACAAGTTTTCCGTCTTTCTGGGCAAGTGTAAAAACACCATTTTTTCCGCCAAATCCGTCGTCTGTGTAACCTGGCGCATCTGGGTCTTCTCTCCATACTTTACCACCATCGATCACAAACTTATATTGATACGTTCCGGGCTTAAGTTCGAGTTCTGTTATCCATAGATCTCCTTGTTTTTTCATAGGATTAGCTGTCGTTGACCAATTATTGAATGTCCCAGCCAAATGTACTGTAGTTGCTTGAGGATAGCTGAATGTGAAAATAACCATGTTACCTTCAACTTTTATAGCGGCAAACGAGATAATGGATAAAATACAAAAAATCACTGCTATCAGTCTTACCATACGCATACTACTTCCCCCTTTTAAAGGATTGTTGAGCAGCTACAATATATTTTCTCACATTTTTCTAATTTTTTGCAAACACGTCTTGGAACATTTTCAAAATTAACTTAAGAAAATAAAAAACACTGGCTTAAAGCCAGTGTTTTTTGATCTCTTTTCACAAGCTATTTTTCTACAGTAATAGCGAAGATATGTGTGTTGATTTGCTGTGGCAAGGTTATCTTCTTGATTTTTTTATCAACTTCTATTGTATATAGGCTTATACCACATTTTATATATTGTTTTTCTCCAGAAGATATGTATCTGTAATCAAATGTTATACCATCAGGAAAATTGCACCAATCCTTAACCTTAAAACTATAGTAGATATCATTCAAAATTAAGTCTACATTGTAATCGCCATGATTAGCTGCGGCAAGAATATGTATTTTTTTTATTTGCATTTCCTCAGGGAAAACTATTACTTGTCGATCGCATCTTACATTGTCCAAACCGTTAACTTTTAAATAAAATGGTACATTATTAACGTATATGACCCCTTCGTCAATCTCGTTTTGCGGAAGATAAGCACCTAACACACTACCTAAATTATCAAAATTTCCAGGCGTCTTTGGTGTTCCGAAACCATCGTTGTTGAAAAATTCGCTCAAGTTTATCATTCCAAAATTCTCCAAGTTTTCAAGTGTTACTACTGATTCGAAGGAAAAAACTTTACTTTTTGTCTTAAAAAGTTGTCCATTTTGGATTATGAAACTTCTGGAATTTGTATCGTAGATGAAAGTCTTTGGGTTTTCTTTACCATAGGAGATTCCTATCTTAGATGGAATGAGAACAACCTGGTCTATGGTGCAACTATTCGAATTGGAAATGGATATACTATCACTAACTTCAACAAAACCAACTTCAAAAATCCCTTTGCCGGTTAAATCTTTTCTTACACTTGTTTTACCACTTACTGTTATTGCTGTGTTTGAGAAATTACCAGCTAAAAGTACAAGATAAATTTCACTATCAACATCCGCTTTTCTTATCCTACCCCTTCCATCTATTTGTAAACTTGCGCCTGCACCATAATCCCCAGTTAGTAACTTAGCTGAAGATATTCCAACGTCGAAAGATTCAGCTTCAAGCACGTTCAAACCAGATCTTCCGATTATTTCCGGATTCTTTGCTAACGACTGATAAGACTCGGGTAACTTTGTACCGTACAGCACTGTTCTCAAACTACATATTGTTGATTCAGCACCTGCGTTTCTATTGTAATGCATATATTCTAGACCATCGAAGCCCTCACCATTTTCACCCAGCATCTTAACTCCAAGTCTGTTTCCTCCAAAAAGCCAAGAGATCATTAATGAAGATAATATAGCGTACTTTTCTTGCTTGGTTAAATCATATAATTCTACCAAAGGAATAGTAACACATTCTAAGGCATAAGCAAGTTCTGGATAGATTTTAAAGTAATTCTCAATTGAATATATCAATCCTGTTGAAACGAGTATAGAAGATTGGTGAATTATTGATCTTTCTGCAACTGACAAAAATTTGGTGTTACCCGTAACCTTGTAAGCGCGGATCAGAGCCTCTGCATAATGATTTCCCCAACCGTTCCATAAAAGTCGATCCTTGTGGACAGAGAAAAAACCCTTTAGAATATCCAAACTTTTCACTTCATGCTCAAGCAAATTTTCAGTGTATTTGCTTATATCTCTTAGAACATCTTCTGATTTATAAACATCGTAATAATTACATAATCCCAAAACGAACAAAGCAAGCTGATCAGCTGAATTTGGTGGCTTCTTTTTAATTGCGTTGTATGTCCTTACAATAGCTCTGTGTATATCTTGTTGATCTGTAAATTTCGCAAGTTTCGAAAGTCCCCAAAAGGCACGTAGAGCCCACCAACCAGAAGATTTCGCGCTTGTAATGCCATATTTATTAATTGTTCCATCTTTGTAGGCAAAGTTGTAAAATTCTCCGTCGCTCGCTTGCATTTTTAAAACAAACTTTGCCGAATCCAATGCCAAAGATAAATACTTAGGATCTTTTGTAAATTCATAAGCTTCTGAATAAAGTAATACAACCCTTGCTACATCATCAACGCAAAAATCTCCCTCGTTAATTGCACCGATAGGGATAAATGTATTACCTTTGTTTTCTGAGTAAACCCAATATCCTTTCACCAACTCTCCTTCAAGCAAAAACCATTCAGATAACTTCTCAAGATGAGAAACATTAAAACTTGAAGTAAGATCACAAAAGCCTTTGGTAATCATAAACACAATTACTCCAAAAATCACAATTAATCTTTTAATATTCACTATTCTCACCAGCCTTCATACAAAAATACAAGGTCAGGCTTTCGCCTGACCCAAAGAAAGACATTATTCACCTATCTTAAGTGATCTGAAAGACTTACTCTTTTCTTCAACAAGTTTTATCGCATCTTCGACTGTATTAGCATTGTATAAAGTGTAAAGTATAGTGTGTTCTACCTTATCACCTGCTTTATATCTGTTTGGCATAGCTTCTTTCTTCGTTCCCCAGACTGGATAAACATTTTCCGTAGCTGGATAAGCATTGAACTCATCGGCAACCCACTTGAATATACCTGTTCTAAACTCAAGACTTTCGTAAACCCAGGTATCTCCTTCAAGCCATTTTGCATAATCTGCTTTTAACAGAGGAATTGTCGGGAATATTTCGGCAATACCAACTTTTCCTTTCGCTGAATAATTGCTTCTCCATCTTTCAACTGAAGCAAATATGTATGTTGCACCCCAGAACGGTGGTTTCATACTCTGCCCGGCAGGAAAGACAACATATGGTATGTTATTTACCATTCTTATTGCATTTCTCTCGAGCCAATATTCATAAGGTGTTATACCAAGTTGATCTGCCCAAGCTAATCTTCTAAACACGGGCAATATATGCACGGTATCGTCGAATGCAGGTATAATTGGTTTTGTAATCATTGTTTGCAATTTCATAATATCGGCATAATTATAGAATAAGAAGTTGTTGTCAACATATATGTCACCGTTTCTAAATACGTATACAAGCATATCTTGGAACAATCCAAAAAATCTCTCAGACTGAAGAAGAACTTTTATTCCAACAGCTACAGGTCCTGGCTCAAATATCTTTAAATCTACAACTCTCAATCCAGATGATGTTTCTTCATCATGCTGATTTCCAATGCTACCGTCGACATAATAAGTTGACCTTGACCAACCAGCTATCCTCGCAATTCCAATTTCGTCCACTAAATTTGCCTTAATGTTGCCGAACTGGGTAACCCTTGCTATTCCTTTTTCATTTACAAATACTTCTAGTGTGTTATCAGTTGTTCTTATCGTCCAACCCTTATCTTCCTTTGTTAAGGCAAATGCCTTCGGATAGACAGTGGCTTTAGCTGCTTGATCCGATATTTGTATTCTGCCGTTACCTTTGGCTATAAAAACTAAGTAATCTGGTGCTGAAACTCGTTTGTTTCCATCTACATCATCAATCTGGTACGCCACCTCTTTGTTGTCAATTAGGACCTTCAAACTTGTCCAATCGGGTTCAAAATTCTCTGGTAACATGTCAACCAACTTTCCCATTTGTAATACTACCGGAACCTCTATGTTTCCAGCTACCACTGGAATAGAAACAGTTTCCGCAAAACCAAGTAACGTACACAAAACCCCAAACATCACAAATAACCTTTTCATCTCAACACACCTCCCTCTAATGTGGTGGAAACAAGTATAGGTAAACGCTTACATATCTACATGGTATTATACTCACGTCTAACGTGATGACTCAATCTGATATTTGTTCATTTTTTTCAGCAAATTTAAAATAACGATAATTAAACAACTAAAACAATATGTTACAAATATTTATTTTATTTTTCTTTATTTTTCATCACTTGGAACCTAAAATTCGAAATTGTATAATATCTTCGATATGTAAGCGTTTTCTTATGTTAAGAAGTAGTGTCAAATGAAAATTTGATTCAGAGACTTACATTAATAAGGAGTGAAGTATATGGTTTCGATAGAGGATGTTGCTTTGAAAGCAGGAGTTTCGATTGCTACGGTTTCAAGGGTATTAAATGGAACGGGATACGTTTCTGAAGAAACGGAGCTCAAAGTACTTAAAGCAATTAAAGAACTTGGTTACAAGCCGCATTTTTCTGCCCAGGCACTTGCAAGAAAAAAGAGCTTTGAAGTTGGGGTAATTATAAGTAGAAGAATACAAGAAATACTTCCAACAGAAATTGGTGTTTTTTACAAGATTATATTAGAATCCATAGAAAATGCTTCGGTTATGTACAAAATTTCAGTTGAATTAATGTTGTTAGATGAATGGAACTTTAAGAATCGCCACGATGGATACATAATCGTTGGAAGCGATGCAACGGAAGAGCAGATAACTAGGCTAAGTTCTAAGGCAAAAGTTGTGCTTGTGGATCATTATATAGATGGTTTGAGGGTTAATAGCATAGTGAGTGATGGTTACGATGGAGTATTCTTTATTACAAAAGAACTCATACACAAAGGTTTCAACAGAATTGTTCATTTACATGGACCTTTAAAATATTACGGGTTTAGGGATAGATATAACGGATATGTGAGTGCGATGTCAAAATTTGGAAAGTTGCCCATTACGTACGAATACGATGATCTACACGAGGATGTTGATAATGTTCTAAGAAAAGTATTGAGAGATTGGATACCAGAGGCAATTATATGCTCCAATGATGTTATTGCTATTAGAACTCTTAAAAAATTGAGAGAGTGGGAATATAAGGTTCCTGAAGACATTAGTGTAATAGGTTTCGATGACATACCAGCTGCTGAAAGGGAAGGATTATCAACATTTCGTGTGCAAAAATCTGAGCTTGGAATGAACGCTGTAAAGAGAATGTATGAATTACTAACTGGTCAGAGTTTACATCCGTATAAGCAGTGTTTGTATACGCTTTTTGTAAAGAGAAATTCTTCTAAATGATTTTCTGACTCTATCCGAAGAGGAGGGATTGTTATGAGAAAAGTTTTGATAGTTTTGGTGGTTGGTATGTTTGTAGGATGGGCTTTGGCTGTTGAACTTGTTTTTTGGACTGCTCCAAATCCATTACAAGAAGAGTTTTGGAAAACAGTTGTAGCACAATGGAACAAGCTGAGACCAGATATACAAATTAAGGTGCAAACTATACCTGCTGCTGGTAGTTCTGAAGAAGCCATACTTACAGCTATTGCAGCTGGAAATGCCCCAGATTTTTCAGAAAACATATTCAGTGGTTTTGCCGCTCAGCTTGCGGATATTGGAGCTATTTATCCATTAGATAACTTTGGAACAGATTTTCAAAAGGTTATAGAAACGAGGAAAATGAAAAACATTATCGAAGGATGGAAAATCAAAGGCAAGTATTATGTTTTCCCAATTTACTCCAACCCTATGCTATTTTGGTGGAGAGGTGATTTACTTAAGAAACTTGGTTACAACAACCCGCCGAGAACCTACAGTGACATTTACGAGCTTAGTAAGAAATTTGCAGATGGTAAGACAAAATTCACAATGCAAGTAGTGGTGGGTCGAAACTGGTGGGACAGATGGTTCGATTTTATCACCTATTACTATGCTGCTTCTGGAGGTAAGCCATATATTGACGTATCAAAAAGAAGGGTCAATTTTGGTGATGATTTTGGAAAACAGATAGTGCAGTTCATTTACACGATGTTTGAAAAGAAGTACACTGCTGTGGAACTTGGAGATAACCCATTTTACAAAGGTGTAATACTTGGCAAAATTACTGGTCCTTGGGAAGTTAATTGGGCGAAAGAAACATTCCCAAAGGTTGTGCCTGAAATTTGGTTCTCAGCTCCACCTGTTCCTGATAATTATCCGAAGGATAAACCAATTTACACTTTCGCCGATTCAAAGGGATTGGTCATTTATTCAACGTCAAAGTACAAAAAAGAAGCTTTTGAATTCATATCTTGGGTATTCTCCAACGCACAGAATGATGCGTTGTGGATAGAAAAAACCAAAATGCCTCCTGCAAGAGAAGACTTAACTACAAATCCTTTATTCTCAAAATATATGGAAGACAAGTTTTTCAAAGCATATTGTGAATTTGTTCCGTATGCAGTACCTCCAGCTTTAATAGATAAAACTATTGATATTCAACAAGCTATGACAACACAACTCATAGAACCATTAATGTATTTGAAAGGTAAACCTCTTGATATTCTTGACAAGGCGGTGAAAGAAATAAACAAATTGATTTTTTAAATATTTAAATTCCCAATTTTTGGATTGGATGTGGAAACATGTCAAATTGTTCAAAACTTGGAAAGAAAGAAAGATTGTTTGGTTATTCTGTTATATTTCCTTACTTAGCTTACACTGCTGTTTTTTGGGGCTATCCGTTTGTGTGGATGGTAGTCTTGGCATTTACAAGGTGGAACTACTTTTCAAAACCAAATTTTGTATTTTTAAATAACTTCTTTCGTATATTTACTGATAGCTTAGTCATACGGATAGCCCTTAACACTTTGAATTTCCTTGCGTACCTAATACCGATGATATTATTTGCTTCACTACTTTTCGCAATGGCACTAACAAAAGTAAGATTTGGTAAAACATTTATCATGCTCAGTTTTCTTGTTGCGAATGTTTCATCAGGTGTTGCTTATTCATTACTATTTTCAAATTTGTTCTCTGTAAATGGACCAATAAACAGGCTTGTAGATGCTCTATTTGGTTTCACGATACCGTGGTTTAGTAATCCTCAGCTGGCAGTTTTTTCAATATGCTTGATT
Source organism: Fervidobacterium sp. (assembly GCA_039630255.1). Taxonomy (GTDB): domain Bacteria; phylum Thermotogota; class Thermotogae; order Thermotogales; family Fervidobacteriaceae; genus Fervidobacterium. Next base: position 9,225 of record JBCNVJ010000208.1, read on the forward strand.
ATAACCTGGAAATTCATAGGATACTATGGGCTAATCATTTATGCTGGTCTTCTTTCTATACCTCAATCAATTTATGAAGCAGCCCAGCTTGATGGGGCTAACAAAAGAATTATATTCTGGAAAATTACATTACCACTACTCAATCCATCGCTTATAACAGTTACGGTGTTAGCTGTTACACTGACATTTGGTATCTTTACCGAACCGTACATGATTACTGGTGGAGGACCCATGCAAAGAACAACTACTTTTTTGATTTACATGTACGATACAGCATTCAAGCGGATTGATCCATCTTATGCAACAACGGTAGCTATAATAACTGCTTTGGTAAGTTATGGAATTGTAATGCTTATAAGAAAAATTTTTGAGAAAGAAGTGGTTTTTGTATGAAAAAAGAACGAATTATTTCGTTAATTATCACATTTATATTATTAGGTCTTGCTTTAGTTTGGATTTATCCATATTTGTGGCTTGTTTTATCATCATTCAAACCAGCCGAGGATATATATACAACATTTTTACCGAAAAAACTTACGGTTGAACACTATGAATTCATTTTCTTTATGGCAAACAAATTTCACAGGCCATTTGTTAGAGCTTTTTTAAATAGTCTTTTTGTCACATCAACAGTTACTTTTTCTGTCGTAGTCACATCAGCTATATTAGGATATGTCATATCAAAAATAGATTTCAAGGCTGGTAAATATCTTTTTAATTTCTTGATTTATCAGATGCTTTTCCCAGGATTTATGTTTATGATACCAATGTTTATTCTAATAAGGAACCTTGGATGGTTAAATACTTATCAAGCACTTATAATTCCATCTTTGACAAGTTCTTGGGGCATATTCATGTTCGCGCAAGCGTTCAAAACTATACCAAAAGATTACATAGATGCAGCAAAGATAGATGGAGCAAACAATTTTTGGATTATCTTTAGAATAATGGTACCACTAGCCAAATCAACAGCTTCAATAGTTGGTATGTTTACTTTTATTGGTACTTGGGATAATTTCTTGTGGCCACTTATGGTAATGAAAGATTACGACAGAATGCCACTTTCAGTTTTACTTGCTTCATTTAACCATGAATATGCAAGCTATGTAGGACCTGTCTTAGCTGGTGCTGTCATACAAACTATCCCTATGGTTTTAATCTTTCTTATGCTAAGAGAGTATTTCTTACAAGGCATATCAATGTCATTAAGATGATAGTCAAATATTAGGAAGGAGGAGTTTGTTCATGGAGTTAAAGCTTAAGAGACATCCACTAAATCCTTTACTTGCACCTGTTCCAGGGCATATTTGGGAAGATAAGTTTGTTTTTAACTGTGCGGTAGTTTACGATGGAGAGTTATTTCATTTGCTTTACAGAGCACAGGGTCAAGATATGGTTTCAAGGATTGGGTATGCCGTAAGTACAGATGGTGTACACTTCAATCGATTAGAAAAGCCTGTTTTTTCACCTGCTTCTCAAGATGAGTTATACGGTGTCGAAGATCCCAGGATTACAAAAATAGAAGATAAATATTATATGCTCTATACTGCATATTCTCCGAAAGGTCCGAGAGTTGCAATGGCATCAACTAAAAATTTCATTACCTGGGAGAGATATGGAATAGTTATAAAAGACGAGATTGACAACAAAGATGCCGCTTTATTTCCAGAAAAAATAAATGGTAAGTATGTTATGATCCACAGATTTCCCCCTGATATATGGTTTGCATATTCCGAGGATTTAGTTAATTGGACTGACTATGTAAAAATCGCAGGTCCAAGGCAAGGTTACTGGGATAACCTTAAAATAGGGGCTGGTGCTCCACCAATAAAAACACCATATGGTTGGCTCTTACTTTATCATGGTGTTGAAGATGCACCAAGACCTATATACAGACTTGGATTCATGTTGCTTGATTTGAAAGATCCAACAAAAGTGTTGAAAAGAAGCGAAAGTCCAATACTTGAACCAGAAGAAGAATGGGAAATCTTCGGTGGTGTACCTAATGTTGTGTTCAGCGATGCAATGGTTGAATACAAAGGTCAATATTACATTTATTACGGTGCTGCAGACAACTATATAGCTCTTGCTACAATAAGTGTTGACGAAGTTATGGAATGGTGTAAGTCATTATAAAAATTTGCTATAATTATTGTAGACATTTTCTCAGAAAGGGGGAAATTTAGTGGACAATTTAAAGATAGGGATAATTGGTGCTGGCAGTGCAGTTTTTTCTATGAGAATCATTTCAGACTTATGCAAAATCCAGAAACTTAATGGCTCACATGTTGTATTAATGGATATCGATGAAAATAGGTTAAGGAACGTTTATATACTTGCTAATGAACTCTCAAGGGTTTTCGAAGCAAATTTGAAAATAGAAACAACAAAAGAATTAAGCAAAGCAATTGAAGGTGCTGATTTTGTAATTAACACTGCTATGGCAGGCGGACACAGCTACCTTGATAAAGTAAGAGAAATTGGTGAAAAACACGGATACTACAGGGGTATAGACGCTCAGAATTACAATTTTGTATCAGACTATCTTAATTTAACAAACTGGAATCAATTTTCATTATTTTTGAAAATTGCGAGAACAATTGAAAAACTTTCGCCAAATGCATGGTATCTCCAGGCAGCAAATCCTGTACTTGAAGGGACAACACTCGTATCAACTCAAACTTCTGTGAAAATGGTAGGTTTTTGCCATGGACATTATAGTGTTGAGAACATTGCAGAACTTATCGGTATTAAAGAATACGAATGGCAGGTAGCAGGTGTAAATCATGGAATTTGGCTTACAAAATTTACAACTAAAGATGGTAAAGATCTTTACCCAGAGATCGAAAAAAATAAACACAAAGTAAAACACGAACCATCAACACCATTCGAAGATCAGCTTGCTCCTGTGGCATGGGACATGTATGAATTCTATGGTCTATTCCCTGTAGGTGATACAGTGAGAAACTCTACATGGAAATATCACAGAGACCTCGAAACAAAAATAAAATGGTATGGTGGACCCTGGGGAGGAGCGGACTCAGAACTTGGTTGGAAATGGTATGTCACACAATTAAATGCTGTTGTAGATATAATCTCACAATTTGCCCGAGCT
>JBCNVJ010000209.1:0-7844 GCA_039630255.1 Fervidobacterium sp.
ATTATAATGATGATATCTTCCGAATATTAATGTTCACCTTTGTAAGCGTAATGTGTATAAGCGGCTTTAAAACTTTGTGATATAATAATATTTTATATAATAACAAAAGATATAAAATTTGGATAAAACGACGAGCTTACCGGAATAGACTTTATCAAAAGATTAAGACTCAGGGGAATATTTACACCCGTACTTATTATTTCTGCGTATGCTACAGCCGAAAGTATTTCAGAGGTGTGCAGGTATGCACCTGTTGACTACCTTGCAAAACCGTTTACACAAGATGAGTTGAAAAGAAAGATAAAAGGATTGATTGATCTAAGAAAAGATAGCTTCGAAAAGTACTTAAGAGAAGCGGAAGGGTTTATTCACTCTAATTTTCCAGGTGATCTGGACAAGGCTGAACAAATAGTGAGGAATATGTTTTCCATAATGCCTTCCTCGCCTATTCCACATTATCTAATGGCAGAAATACTTGAAAAAAGGGGTAATAAGGAACTTGCTCAGCGCCATAGAGATGCTGGGATGGCTTTAGATGTTAACAAAAAAGGCTATAGAAGAGGTGAGGAATTTGAAATCGATTAACTATAAATTTTATGTCATAGTTATAGGATGTGGGAAAATAGGTTTAGAAGTTGCATTGAGACTATCACATATAGGATTCAATGTTACTATTATAGATAAAAATCCAGATTCACTTTCAAGATTACCAGAAGATTACGGAGGTTTCATAATAGTTGGTGATGCAACAGAACGTGAAACAATGGAAAGGGCAAAGGCATCGAAAGCAGATATGCTAATCGCAACAACGGAAGATGATACAACAAATTATTTCGTGTGTCTTGTTGGAGCAAAGATTTACGGTATTCCAAGTATTATCTCGCTTGTAAACAATAGGGAAAATGTTCAACTTTTCGAAAGAAGTGGTATAAATATAATATCTCCAATAAATCTTGCGGTAGAGAATTTTGAAAGAACTATACTTGAAGGTCTGGAACATTCGCTTGACTATACGGTTGGTGATAAGAAATGAAAGTTGTTATAATTGGCGGTGAGCGTGTTCCATATTTTCTTGCCAAAAAACTTGTTGCACAGGGATACATAGTGTATTTTGTGAATAAAAATAAGGAACTGTGCGAAGAATACTCAAGAACACTTGGTGCGGAGATAATAAATGGTGATGGAACTGATAAGTCTGTTTTGGATCAACTTCAAATAGAACCAGACGACATCATTGTATTACTAACTGAGCGAGACAGAAAGAATTTTTTCATAGCAAGGCTAGTGCAGGAATATTATAATGTAAAAAATGTTGTCACTTTACTGAACAACTCGGAAAACGAAGATTTATTTGAAAGATTCGGAATAAGGACACTTAAAGTTACGGATCTTATAATGAGTAACATTGAACCGTTGCTTTTCGAAAACGAAGTAGTAACTACCCTTGAAGATGAAGCTAATACAAAAGGAGCATCGGTATTGCGTATAGATATCGATTGGGATTCTAAAATAGCTCGAAAGAATATTCGTGAGTTGAGTATTCCCGAAGGAATTATAGTTGTTGGAATAGTTAGAGGAGATAGGTTTGTTATTCCGCGTGGAGAAACAGTGATTGAACCTGGGGATAAATTGATAATTGTGTGCAACGATGAAAAAAAAGAAGAAGCAATAGAAATGTTTAGTTTGTAACTCAATTGACGTTTGTGGGGTGAGACAAAATTGTACAATAGATACATCAAGATTTTCAAAGCCTTTTCTATAATAATGATCCAGTATTCATTCATAGCTTTATTTCCTCTAATTTTTTGTATTTTCTACCCCGAGGAACTGGAACATATATATGGGTTCATATTAACAGCAACAATTTCACTTTCCATATATTTAATTGGTTACTTAGTTAAAATAGAAGATGTGGGTACAATAAATTATAAAGATGGTGCCTTACTAACTATTTTTACGTGGATTATAGTTGCCCTGTTATCTGCAATACCACACATAGTCGAAGGTAGTTTGAATTTTTCCCAAGCAGTTTTTGAGTCAGTTAGTGGGCTTACAACGACGGGTCTAACGATGTACACTGATGTGACAAAAGTTTCCAAATTAGTATTGTTTTGGCGTTCTTTAACTCAGTATATTGGTGGTGCTGGATTTGCACTTTTGATGCTTTCAATGGTTATAGGACCAAAGGGTGTTGGGTTTTACAAAGCAGAAGGACGTGCTGACAATTTGGTACCAAATCTTAGACGCTCAACACAAATCATAATCCAGATTTATCTGGCTTACACTGCCTTTGGAACACTTGCTTTAACCATTGCTGGTATGAATTGGTTTGAAGCACTTAATCACACAATGACCGCACTTGCAACGGGGGGTTTTTCAACCAGAAATGGGAGTATAGGTGAATTTAACAATCTTGCTATTGAGATAATAGTCATTGTCCTTATGTATCTCGGAGCAACAGGTTTTGCAATTCATTATGCGTTTTGGAAGGGTAATTGGAAAAGTGTGCTCAAAAATGGTGAGCCATGGTTAATGACATCCTCGATAGTAATTTTCAGTACTGTTGTGGCTTTTAATGGTGTGGGGAAGTATTTCAAAGATTTCCTAACAGGGTTAAGATATTCGCTTTTCCAAATAACATCCGCAATATCAGGTACAGGTTTCCAAACACTTCCGCTTAACGAAAAAAAGTGGCTAAGTTTTTCACCATTGATGCTTTCTTTAATAGTTTTGATGATTGCTGGTGGTCAAATGGATTCAACATCAGGCGGAGTGAAACAATTCCGTATATGGATAATACTCAACACACTCAGTGAATCTGTAAAAGGATTTCTGTTACCAAAAAACAGAGTGAAAACTCATGTTTTATACAAAGGTGAGCAACAATTGGTACTTACCTCGGAGAATATAAAAGAAGCTTTGCTTATTTTGTTTTTGTACATACTTTCGTTCATAATTGGTTCTTTCATTCTCACTTTGCATGGATACGATTTGCAAAGATCTATGTTTGAATTTGCATCGGCGATGGATGGTGTTGGTTTGTCAAGTGGTGTTACGTCGCCTGATATGCCTTTAAGTGCTATGTGGACACTCATACTTGGAATGTTTACTGGACGTTTTGAATTTTTAATCATAATATACGCATTTTCAAAAGTTTTTGATGACCTCAGAAATAGAATCAAATCTTGGGCTTTGAGGAAACCTAAAATGTAGACCAGAGAGGAGCGGAATTGATTTGACAAATAGAACCATGATTTATATTTTGATTTTTGTGGTTGTATTTTTTTTTGTTGGTAGATATAGTTACGCTTATGACACGTGGACCAAACTTTGAAGTTGTTTTTTACGACTCAGATGTTTATGCAGGATATTCTGATATGGCGACCATAACTACCATAAGTGGTCTGAAGTTCAAAAACGAGAATAAGAAGAACGAATACATAAAGACTTATCAAGAAACATCAAAGCAAACTTTTGAGAGATACTTTTCTCAAATATCAAAAGAAATTGGAAGAAGTATATCGGTAGTTGACATTAGTTTTCGATGGAGAGAAAGAGAGGGAATTTTAGAAATAACAGAACAAGTTACTTTGAAAGGACTTGTTGAACAAAAGAATGGAGTTTACACAATAAGTATGGGCAATATACAAATGAATTCCGTTAATAATTCTAACTTGAGATTTCGTATTCCTACTGATGCAGTTTTAGAGCACATCGAACCAACACCAACTTCTCACAATAAAAATTTGATAATCTGGTCAGGTAAAGACATTCAGTATTTTCCGAAAGTTAGTTATAAAAGGGGAGAAAAATAATGAATATACTGCATTGGCTTATCCTTTTCTCCACAATAGGTTCCTTAACATTGCTATGGGCACTCTACATATTACAAAATCTATCTCATAAAAACGAAAAAACACAGATTGATGAAGAAGAAGAACGACTTGTTGAGTTAATGGGAAAAGTTAGAGTGTTTGTTGACTCGAAAATTGAACAGTTAGATAAAAAAATGGAAGAAGTTAGAAAATTGATCAAAGAACTCAACGAACATTACATTGCCCTTTCAACGCTTGAAATTAAAAATATAGAACAGAAGGTTGAATCGAGTATCTTTACGCCAGTTAGTGGATCTTTTGACTTGAAAGAAAATATTAGGAATGATTTTATGGTTATAAATGAGAAGAATTCAACGACTGATGGTGTTAATTTAGCTTCCGAGGCGTCAGAAACCTACGGATCTAACGATGAAAACAGTATCGAAAAGAAGATATTTGAAATGTATGTTAATGGTATGGAACCGGTCGATATTGCAAAAACCTTGAAAATGGGGGTAGGAGAAGTGCAACTAATAATCGATCTGATGAAAAGACAACATTAAAAAGCTTTGGATATTTGTTATCTTTACAGGAGGTGTACACGTATGATAGGTGAGCACCCTTACGTGAGATGGGCAATAGTGGTTATTGAAAACTACGTAAAGTTTCATAAAATATTAGAGCCGCATTCTGACCTTCCAAAGGAACTTTTTGAAAAAAAGGCAGGAGTATTTGTCACTTTACACAACATTGACGGGTCTTTGCGTGGCTGTATAGGAACATTTTTACCGGTGAGAGAAAATTTGGCTTACGAAATAAGAGACAACGCAATAGCAGCTGCAACACGAGATCCAAGATTTTCCCCAGTTCATCCCGAGGAATTACCAAACATTATTGTGAATGTTGATGTGTTAAGTCCTTATGAACCGGTAAAAAGTATCGGCGAGCTTGATCCAAAAAAGTACGGTATTATCATCCAAAAAGGTTGGCGGAGAGGTTTATTGTTACCAGATATTGAAGGTGTTGATACAGTGGAAGAACAAATAAGAATAGCAAAGTTAAAAGCAGGGATATTTGATGACGAATTCGAAATTTTCAAGTTCACTGTTGAAAGGTACAGGTGATCAATGTGCAATTTCAAAGACGCGAAAAAGTCAAAAAATTTTCGGCTACTCAAATCAAAGATATCGTGCTTTTATCATTTGGTTCATTCGGAGTAAGTTTTATGCTTTCAGTGTATTCACTTGCAGTTTCAAGATTGCTTGTTGAAAATCGTGTGTCATCAATATTATTGAACATATCTATCTTTTCAGAACTGGTGATGTTTACCATACTTGGACCGTTTTTTGGATACCTTTTCGATATAACACGCACGGCAATTGGAAGAAGAACTCCTTACATTCTCTCATTCGCAGTTACTACAGCTTTCTTAGTTGCTTTTATACAAAAAAATCCAGATGCATCAACAAAAAGTATTTTGAGTGTAGCTATTTTGTTTAATTTTTCCTTACTGCTCTACTCTATTGCATTCTTTGGGTTGGTGAAAGATAAAATTACTCACCAAACTAGATTTTTGATGTCATTTCACGTTTTTTTATGGGGGTTCATAGGTGTTATCGTTAGCTATATATATATGCTAAATTCTGAAGATGTGGTTCATGGTATACAGACAGCTGTTTCTGGTTTTGTATTTTTGCTTACTGCTCTTTGTGTTTCGTTTTTCATAATTGAAGATAGGAAATACAAAACAAAACTGTCTAAAACTGAATTAGGTGAATACAGGTTTAGTCTTAAGAATTTATTTACGTTCAGTGATTTACAAAAGAAAGATTTAATTAATGTGATTATCTTTGGCATTATTTTCTCGCATGAAATATTTACGGTAGAATATTTAAGCTCTTATTCTTTCAAAAATACGGTGATTGCTCAATTTGTTTTTTCACTTGCAGTTGGTTTAGCATACTGTTTGTACATTTGTTCAAATAGGGTTAAGATTCTTTCCGAAAAGTCTTATCCAGTGCTGTTGTTTTTATCTGCTTTGTATTTTTTACAATCCTTTTTAAATGTAGGAATGATTTTATTATTCCAGTTTGTCATTGGATTTTTATGGGGGATTATAATCCCAAAGACCTTAGAATTTATTGTTCCATCAAGAGCTGAAAGGCTGATTTTATACAAAGAATCTCTTGATGAGAAGCTAAGTATGTTTGAAGAAAGGAAATTAAAATTTTCCCTTTTGGTGTTTATTATCATATTATCCCTTGGTATTTCGATAGACTTTGCTGGTTTGGAGAATGCGAATTTGGTTTATTCTGTATTTACATTTTCAATCTTGATTTTGGAATTTGGAAGAGTTGTTAGAAAGTAGAGGTGGGAGAGTTGATCAAATCTGGCGACAGAGTATTATTATATGGGGAAGATGGAAAAAAATTCATCGTAAGAATTGAGGAAGGTGAGAAAAAAGGGACACATCTTGGCGTAATTGAGTTTGATTCGATAATTGGAAAGGAATTTGGAGATATCATAACAATAGGAAGGACAAAAAAGTCTTACTACATACTTAATCCAACGTACATAGATGAAATATTCTCAATGAAAAGAAAAACACAGATAATCTATCCAAAGGATTCAAGCTATATACTTTTAAAACTTGACATCAAGCCAGGTACGAAAGTTATAGATACGGGTGTTGGAAGTGGAGCAATGTGTGCTGCAATGGCAAGATTAGTAGGTCCATCTGGTAAAGTATATGCCTATGAGAGAAGAGAAGAGTTTTACAGCCTTGCAGTTGAAAATTTAACAAAATGGGGACTTATTGAAAATGTTGAAATTAAGATGAAAGATATATCCACAGGGTTCGATCATTCAAATGTAGATGCTGTATTGCTTGATGTTCCAGACCCTGAAAATTACATACACATTTGTTGGGAAGCACTTGTTGGTGGTGGAAGACTTGGAATAATATGCCCAACAACGAACCAGGTATCGATGGTGCTAGAGAGACTGTATGAATTTCCATTTATAGATATTGAAGTTTGGGAATCTCTGATGAGGCAATATAAACCTTATCCTAATAGGTTAAGACCTGTGGACAGAATGGTAGCTCACACTACATTTCTTGTTTTTGCCAGAAAAGTGAACAAACTTATCAATCAAAAAGTAGATGAAATCACAAGTGGTGAGATTAACACTCTTGGAGATGTTGAAACTTCAGAAAATAGCGAAAATACTGAACAAAAAATCAAATAGAAAATCAAAATAAGTAGTTAGCTAATAAAGAAGTGAGGTGAAAGTATGAAAGATGTAGTTAAAGGTATTTTATCTTACATTTTCGTGGCTATTATTGTTGTAACCTCAAGTATGATCTTATCAGGAGCAAGTGATACACAACTTCTGAATTATTTATCACCACTCTATGAAACATTGTACCGAATTAACACTTATTATTATGAAATAAACAAAGTGAACTTTGACAAGTTGATAGATTCTGCGATAGACGGTATGGTCAAGGGACTCAACGATGATTTTAGTTATTATTATCCTGCCAGTCAGATGACTGAACAGCAGATAGAGATGGAGGGGCAGTACGGAGGTTTGGGAATAGAGGTTACTTACGACAGTGACAACAAAGCCGTGAAAGTTATCAGTCCTATGTACGGTACACCAGCATGGCGTGCTGGATTGCAACCTGGTGACCTGATTATAGGTATAGACGATCAACCTGTTAGTGAAATGGAGTATATGGAAGCTGTTAATAAGATGAGAGGTAAACCAGGTACAGAGGTTAAACTTACTATAAAAAGAGGAAAAGATATCATAGAGGTAAAAATAATCAGAGAAATTATACAAATAATACCTGTCAAAACCGGTATAACAAATTACAGTGGTAAGAAAGTAGGATACGTATTACTAACAAAATTCAACAAACCGGTGCCAGGTGAATTACAAAAAGCTTTGAAAAGACTTTACGATCAACAAATAGAAGCTCTCATCTTAGATCTGCGTAACAATCCTGGAGGATTACTCGAT